>CANBTI010000008.1 GCA_947372355.1 Bdellovibrionales bacterium
TTTTTATCGTAGAGTCCAAACCCTGTATTATTCTTCGTGAGTTCAGTATCTGAAACTCGAGTGACAAAATTATAATATGCCTTACGAATCGTAAACATGAGGGAAGATTCTTCACTCTCGGTTTTCACTCCAAGAACCACTTTGTATCCTTCACGCCACTTATGGATAAATGTCTCAATCATTTCTGGAGGATCTTGAAGATCTGCAACCAGTAGAATCACTGCATCACCCGTTGCCTGCAATAAACCATAATTAGGGGAACGAACCTGACCAAAATTGCGATTATTGATGATCACCTTAATTTTTTTATCTTCTTTAGCTAATCTACGTAATATTGATTGGCTTTTATCCTTTGAATCATTATCAATGAAAATATGCTCGTAATCAGTGATGTCCATTTTTTTCAAAACAGCTCTGACCTGATTCACCAGTTCTTCAATATTTCCCTCTTCGTTGTAGCAGGGTGTTACGATACTAATCAATGGGGGCTCCTAACCTTATGAGTTTAACTTATCTTAATGATCTTCTTGAAATTGTACAATCTTTGGATGATGCAAAAGCCTCATTAAAAGATAAAAAAATATTCATTACGGGCGGCACAGGGTTTCTAGGTGTTTGGCTCGTTGATGCCTTGGTACAATTGGGTGCAAAACCCACTTTACTCACCCGAAATAAAGAAAGAGCTATTTCTAAAAATTTGCCTTGGATCGAAGGGAATCTTAAAAATTTACCAGAACTAACGGGTAATTTTGATGAAGTGATTCACGCCGCAAATGATCTCACCCTTACCAGTGATGAGTCCTTAGCTTCGGCGAAGAAAGTTTTCGATTTTGCTAAAAAATCTGGAGCTAAAAGAGTTCTGTTTCTCAGCTCAGGAGCTGCCTATCAAACTGAAAAAGCAGAAACAAATGCCTACATTGGAAGTAAATTACTTATTGAAAAAGAAGGCACCGAACGATCAAGTCGAGGCGATTTTGAATTTAAAATTGCCCGTTGTTTTGCATTTATTGGGCCCCACCAGGATTTAAACTCTCACTTTGCAGCCACTCAATTTTTTAAAGATTTGATTGATCAAAAACCACTCACGGTAAAGGGTGATGGCAATCCCGTGAGATCTTTTCTTTATCCTACTGATTTTATGGTGGGTGTAATTAAAATTCTACTTCATGGTCGTTCAAATCAAATTTACAATTTAGGCTCAAATGAGGCAGCTAAAATCATTGATTTGGCAAATTTGGTGAATTCGCATCGTACGGGTGAAATTCCGCCAATCAATGTTCTCAATCAAGATTCAAAATCCTTGAGTCAAACCGATGTTTACCTTCCGGATATGAAACTCACAGAAACTGAACTGAATTTTCATCAAAAAATTAATTTAAAAGAAGCAGTCAAAAGAACCGCTAAATTTTATCAGGAAATGTTTCCTAATTCCAAAATTCGGGTGAATTAATATACCGCTGTACCTATCAAATTGACTAAGGCCTTTTACGATTTGACAGGCATAACCTTTCAATGTTACCCTATAATAGATGCCCCACGAACGAAAAAGATCAGTTCATTTAGAATTAAATAAGTTATTGAAATATAGCCCAGCAGTAGCACTTTTTGGACACAGACAAGTGGGTAAAACCACACTTTTATCGCAATTCACTCATGCACAGTATTTTACATTAGATGATGCCGCTACACTTGAAATTGCAAGGACCAGTCCCAAGAGTTTTATTGATCAAGCAAAAACTGGTTTAATGATCATTGATGAATGCCAGCTCGCACCAGAAGTATTTCCAGCCATTAAGGAATATATTCGCTTACACCCCAAACCGGGATCTTTTATTTTATCCGGATCAGTTCGATTCACATCAAGAAAACAAATTCGTGAATCATTAACAGGTAGAATTATCATTCAAGAACTTCTTCCTTTTTCGATAAAAGAATCAGGAGGTAATATCAAAAACTCACTTAGCTATCTTAAAACAGGTGGCCTTCCTCGCCCGATGTTTACAAGAGATGAAACCCTAAGGGCTCGAATGTTTGCTTCCTATCTAGATACTATTCTAAGTAGAGATTTACAATTGGTACTCCAAACATCTTTATCTACGATTACCCTAAGAAGAGTATTGACCGAATTAGCTTATTCTCAGGGATCTCCATTGAATTATAGCTTGATTGCTAAAAACACTCGCGTTGCCATACCTACAGTAAGGAAATTAGTTAAAGCATTTGAGTCACTTTTTTTAATACGATTAATTCCGATTATTGGCGGTTCCGGTAGGTATACTGTTTTATTTGAAGACGTGGGTGAAGCAAGTTATTTAATGGGTCTAGCCCCTCCAAAACTAATTCAAGATATGCTTCGAATTACCTGGTCTAACTTGCGAGTATTCGCCCAAGTACAGTTTCCTAATGAACATGAATTTTATCAGTATAAAACCAGGGGGGGGGCTGAGGTAGATTTAGTCTTAAAAACTAAAAAATTTACTCATGGCTTTATTTTTAACCATGACGAAGAACCCTCTGTTAAATCATTAGGAAGTGCTAAAGCTTTTATTAATAAAAATCCAAACGCATTTGTTTATTTAGTACATCCAAAAACAAAAACTCATCAATTGGCAAATAATATAAGGGTGATCGGACTCAGTGAAGTGGTTTCAAAACTTTAAAGCATTTCCTAGCTCCAAAATTCGGGCCTGAACTCTGCGATGGAGATCCGCATCCGACATCTGATGTTCTGAAAGTGCATACTGATAAGAGCCACATTGATGAGCAAAATGATCCTCTAGAGAAAACGAAGTGAGTTTTGTGTTGCAATGAACATCTTCAGAGATTTTTTCAGCTAAACTTGAAAACAATCCACCATATTTACTGTGTTCTTCTAACACCATCAAATGAGCATGCTTTTTTAATAACTCTAACTCTGGAAAAGGTTTGATCCGTGATATGGAATAAACCGAAACACCGAGTTTTTTACCTATTTCTTGGGCAATACTCGACATCGCACCAGTAGCCACCAATGCCACCGATTTCGATGATTCATGAATAGCGTGAATTCCAGAATGATTTAGTTTTACGGAATGAACCTCAGGACGATCACTTTTTCCAATGCGAATATAAACCGGATGATCTGCCTTCATTGCTTCTTCAAAACAAACTTCTAATTCGAAACGATCACAAGGAGAATAAACACTTAAATTTGGAAGGGGTCTTAAACAAGCAATGTCTTCTGCACACTGATGAGATGAACCGAGCGTAGTATAAACAACCCCAGCACCATCTCCTAAAATAATCGCGGGGCGTTTGCTTAAACACAAATCGAGTTTAATTTGCTCCATCACTCTTACGGGAATAAAAGATGCGAGTCCGTAAATCAGTGGCCTTAATCCTACCTTACTCATTCCAGATGCATAGCCAATCATGGCTTGTTCCGAAACTCCTGCATTTATAAATTGATCGGGAGTAGCCTTTCTCATTTCATCGAATAATTCATACCCATGATCTCCAGATAATACATATAAATTAGAGTTTTCTTTTGCTGATCGACTAATGAGTTTTGAAAGCATGGATCTCATGATTTAATTCCTCCACTTTCTAACTCTTGAAGTGCCAGGGCTTTAGTTGTTGGATCAAGGCGAGTGTAGTGCCAAATATTATTTCTCTCCATGAAGGAAACACCCTTGCCCTTCACCGTTCTTGCGATCAATGCCCTAGGTCGATTTTCTTTAAAAGAAAGAAGGGCATCAGTCACTTTTTGCAAATCATGACCATCACATTCAAGAGTTTCAAACCCAAAGGCTTTAAACTTATCTACAAATGGCTCCATATTAAGAACCTGTGAAGTTAAGCCCATAGCTTGAAATTCGTTTGCATCTACAATCACATAAAAGTTACTGAGTTTGTGATGAGCTGCAAACAGAAGTGCTTCCCAAATGGAACCTTCATTTAACTCTCCATCCCCTACAATCGTATAAACTTTTTGATCGGATTTATTTTGGAGTTGTAACCCCTTCGCAATTCCTACCCCGATCGGTAACCCATGCCCGAGTGATCCAGAGGTAACCTCACAACCTGGAATATGACTTTCGGATAAACCATGAAGTGCTGAGCCATCTGAAAAATATTTTTCCACCGCCCCATCACTAATCCATCCAAGCTCATGAAAACAAGCGTATTGAGCCATAACGCCATGCCCCTTTGAGAGCACCAAATAATCACGGTTTGGATCATTGGGGTTTTTAGAATTAAAATTGAGAACTTTTCCATAGAGTGAGCTCAGAATTTCAACCATGGAAAATGCACAGGCAACATGCACAGATTGGCCATTATAGGCCATATTAATGATCGTTTTTCGAAGCTCTTTTGGATTAAATTTCACTTTTAAAGGGTAGTCTATTTCTTCAGAAAATGGTAACCAAATTGAAGCATGACAGATCAAATCAATCTTAAAAATATACCCGTTTTTATTCTTGCCGGGGGCTTAGGCACTCGCATCAGTGAGGAAACCCACGCTAAACCAAAACCCATGATTGAAGTGGGCGATATGCCCGTTTTGCTTCATTTGATGAAAAGTTATTATGCCCAAGGCTTTAGTGATTTTGTGATCTGTGCGGGCTATCGCTCTTGGTCGATCAAGGAGTATTTTTTAAATTACGAAACTCAAAACAATCATCTTGAAATTGATCACCGGGAATCACTTCATAATCCAGCTCGCGCCTTTAGCTCAAACCAAGCTCAAGAAAAATGGCGTGTGAGAGTGATTGATACGGGTTTAAACTCAATGACCGGCGCCCGCATTGCTCGAGCATATGACATTGTCAATTCTCTTGAGCCGATTGAAACATTCGCGGTTACTTACGGCGATGGATTATCAGATGTAAATTTAATGAAAGAATTTAAATTTCATCAAGAAACTAAAAAAATTGGAACTCTTCTCGGTGTGAAACCAACCGCTCGTTTTGGTGAGCTTGAAGTGGGCGCAAATAACATCGTAGAAGGATTTTTAGAAAAGCCTGAATCCAAACAAGGATTGATCAATGGTGGTTTCTTTTTCTTTAAAAAGGATTTTAGAAAATACCTCTCTGCTGATGAAAGCTGTATTTTAGAGCGTGCTCCTCTTGAAAAACTAACCAAAGATCACGAACTCACCGTATTTGAACATTCTGGATTTTGGCATCCCATGGATACTCTACGCGATAAAACTTATCTTCAATCTTTGTGGGATGCGGGAAATGCACCTTGGGTAAGAAAAAATGAAAAATAAAATATTTGGCAATGTATTCATCACCGGTGCAACGGGTTTACTTGGATCAGAATTATTATCTCAGATTCTTGAAAACAGGGAAGCAAACCGAATCGTTTGTTTAGTGCGCGACATTGTGCCCAGTAGCCGTTTTTTTACAGAAAAATTTAATGAAAAAATCGTGCTCATTCAAGGCGATCTTCGCGATCAAGATCTCATTGATCGAGTTTTAAACGAGTATGAAATCAATACCGTATTTCACTTGGCTGCACAAACCATTGTGGGCCACGCTAACCTCCGCCCTACTGAAACTCTGGATGTAAATATCCGTGGAACTTGGGCATTAATGGAAGCTTGCCGCTTAAATCAAAAAAACATTAAAACCATTTTATTTGCTTCCAGCGATAAGGCTTATGGAAACTTAAATGGCGAGCGCTATGATGAGAGCTTCCCACTCGCAGGACAACACCCTTACGATGTTTCAAAATCATGCGCGGATCTCATCTGCCAGATGTACGCCAAAACTTACCATACGCCGGTAGCCATCACCCGTTGTGGCAACTTTTTTGGCCCTGGTGATTTAAATGAAAATAGAATTTTTCCATCTACTATTTTATCGGTCATGAAAAACGAACGTCCGCAAATTCGCTCTAATGGATTATTTATTAGAGATTATATTTTTGTAAACGATGGAGCTGCCGCATATCGTACACTCGCTAAGAAAATGATCGAATCTCCAGAAAAATTTACAGGTGAAGCTTTTAATTTTTCTTATGAATTGAAACTAACCGTAATTGATGTGGTGAATACCATTTTAAAACAAATGGATTCTAAACTCACTCCTGAAATTTTAAATCAAAGTAGTCATGAAATCCCTGTTCAAGCCCTGAACAGCGCTAAAGCAATCAAATTATTAAACTGGAAACCCCTGTTTGGTTTTGAAGAAGGCGTTAAAAAAACCGTGGAATGGTATAAGAGCAATTACAATGAAAAATGATTCTGAATTTCGATTACAACTACTAGGCATCGCTCAACAAAATAAAGAACTATTAGAATCTAAAAAACTAGTTCCCGGAACTGATTACCTACCACCATCAGGTAAAGTGGTTGGATCCATGGAATTTGAAATGCTAATGCAAGCTTCTGTAGATATGTGGCTCACGGCTGGAAGATTTGCAGATCAATTTGAAGCAGAATTTCCAAAAGTTTGGGGCATGAAGGAAAGTTTACTCGTGAATTCTGGATCGAGTGCAAACTTGGTGGCCTTTTCAGCACTCACTAGTCCTAAATTAAGAGAACGCGCATTAAAGCCAGGTGATGAATTCATCACCACTGCTTGTGGATTTCCCACCACGGTTGCTCCTGCCGTTCAATTTGGAATGAAGCCCGTATTTATTGATGTAGACCTTGAAACTCAAAATGCAAGCGTTGAAAGCATTGAACGTGCAATCACCCCAAAAACAAAGTTAATCATGATTGCCCACTCACTCGGGAATCCATTTCGCTCAGATTTAATCGCTAAAATTTGCAAAGAAAAAAATATTTGGTTCATTGAAGATTGTTGTGATGCTCTTGGCGCTAAAGTTGGAGATCAACACGTTGGAACCTACGGTGATTTTGCTACTTGTTCTTTTTATCCTGCTCATCACATCACCATGGGTGAAGGTGGAGCCGTACTCACGAATAATCATCAGCTCTATAAGATTGCGATGAGCTTTAGAGATTGGGGTAGAGATTGTTATTGCCCTCCTGGGGTTTCCGATTCTTGTGGCGCGCGCTTTGATTGGAAATTAGGCTCCTTACCAAAAGGCTATGATCACAAGTATATCTATTCACACTTAGGATATAATTTAAAAACCACTGATTTTCAGGCAGCGATCGGATTAGCACAACTTCAGCGTTTACCCACTTTCATTAAAAAGAGACAAGAAAATCATGAGTATTTAGATCAATGCTTAAAAAATCTTGGCTTAGAAGAAAAAATCATTCTCACTAAAGCAACCCCTGGCACTTCACCTTCTTGGTTTGGTTTTTATCTTACCCTGAGAGAAGAAGACAAAAGAAGATCAGTGGTTCAATTTTTGGAAGCCAACAAGGTTGGAACTCGATTGTTATTTGCTGGGAATTTAATTCGTCAACCAGCATTTAGAGACGTTCCTCATGAAGTTTCAGGAACCTTGATTAATACCGATAAAATCATGAGTGATGGTTTTTGGGTTGGGATCTGGCCTGGTCTAGATAAACCTCACATGGAATACATTGCTGAGATGATTAAAAAATCTCTCGTTTAACATGCGCTCTATTTTAAAACAAAAACTCCTCTGGATCGCGGCACTTGGTTACTTTGTCGATCTTTTTGATCTTGTGCTCTACGGAGTGGTTCGCGTTTCTAGTCTTCGTGAAATCGGAATCCCCGAATCAGATGTATTTACTTGGGGAGCTACTCTACTCAATTATCAAATGGGCGGAATGCTGTTCGGTGGATTCGTTTGGGGGGCCATTGGCGATAAACATGGCCGAAGAGAAGCTTTATTTGGTTCGATTTTAATTTATTCTCTCGCTACATTTGCCAATGCGTTTGTTACCGACGTTCACACTTATGCTCTCCTGAGATTCATCGCCGGTTTCGGATTAGCGGGAGAATTAGGCGCAGCGATCACACTCGTGAGTGAAGCACTTCCACAAAAATCGCGCGGACTAGGCTCTGCCTTTATTGCCACTATCGGTTTTGCTGGAGCAGCATTTTCTTCTTTCATCACTCAACACATGAGCTGGCAACATACTTATGAACTGGGAGGCATGTTAGGAATAGCCCTCTTAATTGCACGCATGAGCGTTCATGAATCTTCTTTGTTTTTAAAAGCTAAAATGAAGAACGCGGAAGTGGCTTGGGGATCATTTAAACAAATTGTGATTTCAAAACAACGGCTCAAGATTTTCACACTTGGATTGATCGCTGGAATACCGATTTGGTATGTCGCTGGAATTCTATCTTACTTTGCTCCTGAGTTTGCGAAAGGATATCGAATTACCGGTGAAGTGACAGCCGGTACCACCATCATGGTGGGATACATTGGCGCAATGATCGGAGATATCAGCTGTGGATATTTAAGTCAGTGGCTTCAGTCTAGAAAAAAAGCAGTCTTCATTTTTATGTTGGTGGGCGCGATCATGGCTATTTCGAGTGCATTTTTTCTTTACGATCAAAGCGCAACTACCTTTTATTTCACCCGAATGATCATTGGATTTGGAAACGGATTTTTTGCCATGCTGATTGCGTGGATGGCTGAAGTTTTTGGAACGAATCTCAGGGCAACGGTAGCCATCACGATTTCTAATCTGATTCGCGGTTCCGTGATTCCACTCACTCTTGCCATTCAATTTTTAAAAGATCGAATTGGATTCAACCGAGCTTCGATCCTGATTGGGGTGGTTTGCTTTGGCTCAGCTTTGGTTGCAACTCTCTTTATTCCTGAGACATTTCATCGGGAACTCGATTATTTGGAAGAATAACGCCTCAACTCTTTAAAGATTCTTTGTTTTTAGAATAAAACCCAATACTTTTGTTGCACATAGTCCGAATTTCGACTACAACCCCACCAAGCTAACGAAAGGGGGAATCGTGGTTCATCAAAAATTCATTACATCTTTTATCAGTATTTTTGCCATTTTTTGCCCTCTTACGGCACAAGCCTTTGATCTCACGAAGATCCATTGCTTAAGGCAAGAACGCCAAGGCGATCAAATATTTTTAAGTGAAATTCATTTCACCAAAACCCACACGGATCCAAATCAATTTGAAGGCGAACTACTCAGTTACTCGCTTCGTGGATCAGTAAAAAGGTACGTTTCAGGTTACAGCTTATTTTCAATTTCTTATCACGATCAAATCATCAGCGGTTTAACCGGTGATGCGATCACTCGAACTGATGGAAGTTTTACACTGAGGAAAATAAGTGCAGAAAATAATGGAAAATGGGATTTTTCCTACACCAACACCAGCCATGGAAACATCGATGCTGAATTTAAGTGCCTCTATGGAACCAATGATCCCTTTAAGTTCTTAAGCTCCATCACCCTCTGATTTACCCTCACGGTAATCAGCAGCGATTGCAGCCTTAAAATATTCGCGTTTCATGATCGCAATATTTTGAATCGAGATTTTTTTCGGGCAAGCTGCCTCACACTCTTGAAGATTTGAACAACTTCCAAAACCCTCTTTATCCATTTGTCCTACCATTTTAAGAGCGCGCTCTTTACGTTGAGGATGTCCTTGAGGAAGTAAGGTGAGTTGAGCGATTTTTGCGGAAGTGAAAAGTGATGCAGAAGCATTCGGACAAGCCGCCACACAAGCTCCACAACCAATACATGCCGCTGCATCCATTGCACGCTCGGCTAAATCTTTTGGAATTAAGATTGCATTTGCATCTGCGTGAGGCCCCGTTTTTGCACCGGTATATCCACCCGCCATCATGATGCGATCCAGAGCACGACGATCAGTCACTAAATCGCGCACCACTGGAAAAGCATCTGCTCTCCAAGGTTCAATCGTGATGAGTTCATTGTTTTGAAATGAACGCATATAAAGCTGACAAGTGGTTGCACCCTTCACCGGACCATGTGCCTGACCACTCACCACGAGTGAGCAGGTTCCACAAATTCCTTCGCGGCAATCACTTTCAAATTCGATCGGGCGTTTACCGCTTTTTAGAATTTTTTCATTCAGTACATCGAGCATTTCTAAAAAAGACATGCTGGTGAGTACTTGATCTAAAGAAAATTCCTCGAAGTTCCCTTGAACTTTTGGGCTTTCTTGGCGCCAAATTTTTAAACGGATATTGATATGTTTTGCAGTAGTTTTAGCACTCATTATTTGTAACTCCGTACTGAAGGATGAACATTTTCAAAAATCAGTTTTTCTTTATGCATGACCGGTTCTGCTGATTTGCCTTTATATTCCCATGCGGAAGTATGTGCATAATTTTCATCATCACGTTTTGCTTCTCCGTTATCTTGACTCTCAATACGAAAGTGACCACCACAAGATTCAGCTCTTTGAAGGGCATCACGAGCCATGAGAGCTCCTAAACCCAAGAAATCAGCGAGTCTGCCTGCGGTTTCAAGATTAGAATTTAAGTTTTGATCATCATTTAACATCATGTTTTGATCGAAATCTTTTTGAAGTTCTTCGATTTTTTGAATCGCAATCTTTAGCCCTTTTTCACTGCGAGCCATTCCCACGTATTCCCACATCACGTTTCCAAGATCGCGGTGAATTTCAGAAGGAGTGCGTTTGCCACCTTTACCCACAGTGATCATGCGATTGATTTCAGCACGAACTTCACCTTCGGCTTTATCAAACTCAGGATGAGTGGTTTCCACTTTTTTCAAAAGTTCTTGTGAGTGTGTTCCAAGGTAATTGGTCACTGTATAAGGAAGAACGAAGTAACCGTCAGATAAACCCTGCATGAGAGCAGATGCTCCCAAACGATTTGCTCCATGATCTGAGAAGTTAGCTTCTCCTGCACAGAATAATCCCGGCAAGTTGGTCATGAGGTTGTAATCTACCCATAAACCACCCATGGTGTAATGCACGGCTGGATAAATTCTCATCGGATTTTTATACGGATTTTCATTAGTGATCTCATGATACATATCAAAAAGATTTCCGTATTTTTCGCGCACCACTGATTCACCGTCGCGTTTAATTGCGGATGCGAAATCTAAGTACACCGATAATCCCGAATCACCCACTCCGCGACCTTCGTCGCAAACTTCTTTTGCGTTACGAGAAGCCACATCGCGAGGAACTAGATTTCCAAAACTTGGGTATTTTCTTTCTAAGAAGTAATCACGATCTTCTTCAGCGATGGTGCTTGGATCTTTTTTACAGTTTTCCTTCTTTTTAGGAACCCAAACACGACCATCATTTCGAAGAGATTCCGACATGAGAGTTAATTTTGCCTGATGACTTCCAGAAACTGGAATGCAGGTTGGATGAATTTGCACGTAACAAGGATTTCCAAATAATGCGCCTTTTTTATGGGCTCTCCATGTTGCCGTTACATTTGAATTCATCGCGCTTGTGGAAAGATAATAAACTCGGCTATATCCACCAGTACAAAGAATCACGAGATCAGCCGCATGACGTTCGATTTCGCCTGTATGCAAATGACGAGTAATAATCCCTCTCGCCTTACCATCCACCATCACGACATCTAACATTTCACGAAATGGAAATAGAGTTACTTTTCCTTTTTCCACTTCCTTCATGAGAGCTGAATAAGCTCCGAGTAGAAGTTGTTGTCCCGTTTGTCCGCGAGCATAAAAGGTGCGGGATACTTGAGCCCCACCAAAAGAACGGTTTGCTAATTCTCCAGAATATTCACGAGCAAAAGGTACGCCTTGAGCAACACATTGATCAATGATGCCTAAAGAGTTTTGAGCTAAACGGTAAACGTTTGCTTCACGGGAGCGATAATCTCCACCCTTGATGGTGTCGTAAAATAAGCGCCAAACTGAATCACCATCATTTTGATATGATTTAGCTGAGTTGATACCACCTTGTGCCGCAATCGAGTGCGCGCGACGAGCAGAATCGTGAGTGCAAAAAGATTTCACATTGTAACCAAGCTCAGCAAGAGATGCAGCAGCCGATGCTCCAGCCAATCCCGTGCCCACTACAATGACATTGTATTTTCTTTTGTTGGCTGGATTCACCAACTTCATATTTGCTTTATAACTATCCCATTTATCTTTTAATGGTCCGTCTGGTGCACCAGATTTTAAATCGATACTCATACTAATGTACCCCGCCTTGAGTGGTGTAGATGTAGATCGGCATAAACAAAAAGCCGACTGTTAATAAAATTGCAATCACGAGTCCTAAAAAGTAAATCGGTTTTGACCAACGTGGATTCATGATGCCGAGTGATTGAAACGCACTCCAAAATCCATGGCGAAAATGAAATCCAAGGAAAAACATGGATCCAACGTAAAAAATAACCCATTTAATTTGAACAAAAGTTTCAACCACCACACGATAAAGATCGTGAACCATCACTCCGCTCACCATGGAGGTGTAGCCGTCTTCAATTTCTGGTCCAAAACGAAACTGCCAAAGATGAATTCCCATAAACACAAACAACACAAACCCAGTGATGATCATATTTCTTGATGTGACCGTATTTTTGGTTGGTCCACCTTTTGATTTTGGGGAATCATATCCAACGCTTCTTGCACCCTTAGAACTAAGGGTTACTTGCACAGCAGTAATGATGTGAAGAATGATGGTGAGCGCTAATCCTATTTCTAAAATTAATTTTCCTACACCCAAACCATCTAGCTTTGCTGCGTAAGTATTAATTGGATCGCCAGAACTCGCATAGAGTGTGAGGTTTCCGAGTAAATGGATCACGATAAAAAGTACCAGTGCGAAACCAGACGCACCCATGAGATACTTTCTTCCCAAGGTAGAAGTGAAAAGCTGCTTTAGTGGAATCATAGAGACATAATATCTCAAACATTATTGAATCACTACTTGATTTGATTGAATTTATCTCGATAGAGTAGTGAATATGTTGATCGATCAAATTAATCTAAACCAGCTTCGAGTTTTTGAATCGGTTTACCGCAGCAAAAGCATGACGCATGCAGCAAGAGAGCTTCATCTTACTCAATCAGGCGTGAGCCAACACATCAAAGCCCTAGAGGATGTATTAGAGCTAAAACTTTTTGATCGAATCAAACAAAAATTAGTCCCCACTCCTTCTGCAAAAGAACTCTATACACACACCGCAAAAAGTTTTGAAGACATCGAAACTATTTTGAATCGGTTGAAAAAGACGGACAAAGAGTTGACAGGAATGATCTCCATTGGTCTTCCTAGCGAGTTTGGTAACAATATCGTTCTTCCACTTTTAACCGAATTTCAAAAAAAGAATCCAAAAGTTCGTTTCAAGATTCGCCAAGGGTTCCCATTTGAAATGAATCACATGTTGATTTCTGGTGAACTTGATTTTGCATTTGTGGATTCCTTCACCATGGACAAAGGAATTAAAACCGAAGCCGTTTATGATGAAGTTCTTGAACTGTGCATTTCAAAAAAATTGAATGTTTCAAATAAAAACAGTACTGAATTTTCATTTTACGAAAAACTCACTTACGTTGATTACCAAGAGGAACAATCAGTTCTCAGTTGGTGGATGAAGCATCACACAGGCGCAAAAAGCAGTGATTTAGATGTAAAAGTTTATGTTCTTGATCCTCAAGCCGTGGGCAGACTCATTTTACAAGGCGTGGGCGCAGGAGTTTTGCCGGGCCATTTGGTTCAAAAATTAGAAAACGCCGGTGAAGAAGTTCATGTGTTTAAGGGTTCGGGAAAACCTCTTCACAACACCATCAGCATTGCACTCGTTGAAGATAAAACACTCAGCGCTAGTACTACTGCCGTGCTTGAATTCATGAAATCAAAGTTAGGGAGATAACGCTAATGTCTGTAAAATTTGAAACAAAATTTCAGCATGAATATCTAGAAGAATATGAAGATGGAGAATGTATTTTCGAAGAAGGCGATACGGGTCGAGATCTTTATATTATTCAGTCCGGCAGTGTTCAAATTAGAAAAAAAGCCTCAAATAACGAATTTGAAATGACTATTTTTAAAAAGGGCGATTTCTTCGGTGATATGGCTCTTTTACAAAGCTTACCCCGTTACGCTAGCGCCTATGCTCAAGGAAAAACAAACTTATTGATTTTAAAACCTGCTGGGTTTTTATTAAAAATTCGTCGTGATCCAACCTTTGCTTTTGAGATGCTTCAACAGCTTAGTTACCGCGTAAAAATGACCAACGACCGATTGCTTGAACTCGTGAGTCGACACCAAATTCCAATGAATGATGTTCAAGAACTCATGAAGGCCATCGGTGGTGGCGGCACCGGTGGTGAACAACCGTGATCACCAGTATTAAATCTGATCGCCTAGTGGTGATCTCTGATTTACATTTGGGAAATCCATTTTCCAATGCAAAGAAGAAAGTCATTCCCTTTTTAAAATGGGCTGCCGCTGAAAAATTCGATATCTGCATCAATGGCGATGGATTAGAAATCGCTCAATCCAGTTTTGCAAAAGTTGCTTTTGAAGTGCCTGAGTTCTTTCGAGTACTCGGGGAATTCAAGCGTGCCGGACGTGAAGTTTTTTACGTTACCGGAAATCATGATATTGCTCTTGAACATTTTTTAGAGGATTGGGGAGTGATGAAAGTTTCTCCCTTTTTAAATGTCCAGTCGGGAGAAACTCGCGTTCGCATTGAGCATGGTCACATTTATGATCCTTTTTTTGTAAAATTTCCAGTTCTCTATGAAGGGCTCACGCATTTTGCTGGTTTACTCCTTAAGGTGAATCCCAATTTATACAAATTATGGATCACTTTTGAAAAATGGACCTCTTACCGTCGTTCAAAAAAATCAGGAATCGTGGGAGAAAGACCCCATTTTCGTGAAGCTGCTGAAGAATTATCTCGTCGCGGATTTGATGCCATTGTATTCGGACACACTCACCACGCCGGACACCGTGAACTTGAAAATGGAAGCAGTTACTTTAATACTGGATCCTGGATGCTCACTCCCCATTATGCAAAAATCGAAGATGGTCGAGTTTCACTAGAAGAGTGGAAAGCACCCATCCGCCCACGTAGAAGTTTCTAAATTAATACAACTAGCATCATAAAGGTGTCAGACACCATTTATTCAAAATCGTATTCCGCGAGTTTGCGTTTACCTGCTCGGTAACCGGCTTTCACAATTTCACCCAATTTATTGGAATTGAGGGTGAGGTGTTCTGCTAAAAAAGTTTTCGTATCGGTGGGATCCGGATGAATCGGAATCAAATCAATGTCTCTTTTTTGATGAAGTTCCATTTCTAAAGTTTGAATGATTTTTTCGATGGTATCCGGATCAATTCCAGATTCTTTGCAGAGCTGATGAACAGAATTGATCGCCGTTTTTTTAGATAAATAAGATTCATACATCGAATTAATTTTTTGCTCGAGCATGGTGTAAATTCCTTGAATCACAATCGCAGGCAATCCAAATTTTGTAAGTGATCCCACCTCACGAACCCAGCGATAAGGCTGATGGGTATAACTTTGAAAAACAAGATCCGCCCCCGCATCAACTGCAATGTGGGTTGATAAAGTTTCGCGCGTTTCACCATCAATATAATAATATTTATCTCCTGATTCATGCACAATTGGATACGGCGCAAACACCACGGGAAGTGCAGCACTGGCGGCAATTGCATCGGAAATATTGATGTTTTTCATGTAAATCACGGTTGGATCATGGGCCGGTGCTGGATATTCGTTTTTACCAAAAATCACTTTTCTTGCTTCATTGAGCTGAGTGCCAACAATGAATAATTCTGGGCGATAATCTTCAAAACGATTCGAGGGCATGACCTCTTCCCGTAAAAATTGCTCGAGTCCTTGAGTGGAGAAAAATCCAGTCATTCGTAACCACTTCAACTGAAGAAGAGATGGAAATTTTCCATCAATCAGGTCGCCCATGATGTTTTTGATCGTTTTAAATTGGTTGGCTTGCTCTTTTGCGATTTCAGGACGAATTTTAAAAACTTTTTTGTATTGAAGCTTCGGAAGGGAGCGGGGATGAAATTTCACTCCCGACTCTTGTCCGCTACCCATGAAAGAAGCAGAAATATTTTCTAAACTATAACCAGCAGCCATCACCGCAGCGATGAAAGATCCGCCACTTGAGCCAATATAGGTTTGTATGGCGCGCTCACCCGGAGGGGTGGTGTTTTGATCCGATTTTAAACCCTGATAAAACTCAAATCCCGCTTCCTTCAGGGCATAGCCAACGCCAATGTGGAATGCAGCAGCCTTGGTTCCACCCCCGGAAAGCACCAAAGCGATTTTTTTCTTCTTCGGAATGCGTTTTTTAGGAGTTGCGACCATTTTTTATTCCTCTATATGCTTAAGAATACTTGAATTTTATGCATTGGGAAATAGAATGATAGCATGGCAACCGATATTGATAGTGAGAGCTGGATTCCGTTAGTGGAGTTTTCTGTACAGAAGGGCATTAGTCTCTCGACTCTGCGTCGTTATATCAAATCCAATAAAATTGCCTGGAAGCTATTAGAGGGTCGTTACTTGGTGATGGATGATGGAACATTCATTGCCCCAAGAAATCATTTGGGAACCACTGAAGATCCTGCCATCTCAGGAGATATCGAATCCAGAATGAAAAATTTAGAAGTAACTCTCATGGCAGCCAATGAAGAAATCGCAGAATTAAAAACACTCTTAGCTTTCTACGAAGAAAAATGGGCCCAACTTTCAAAAAATAATGAGTAAAAATATATTCGCTATCATCACCTTTGTTTTGATCTCCCTCACCTCGAATGCTTTCGCGAGCCCGGAAAATGATCGAGTCTATCAACTTGAATCTTTAGCTTGGCTAAAATCCAGTGATAATTTAGATGATATCTTTTCTGAGTTTTTAGATCAGCAGTATACAAAATATTTTGAAACCCAAAGTCGCTTCATGGTGAAAAAATTGGGTGGATTAAATGATCTCCTCACTCAGGGCAAAGTTCCTTATTCTACCCTGATCACCAAGCCTGAGATCATTAAAAAAATTGCTCAAAAATTTAGAGTCGAAAGTTTAATTCGAACCCATGTGTACAAAGAAGCGGAATCCTACCGTTTTGTATTGGAGTGGGTTTATGCCCCAAAAGGAGATGTATTATCTCAATTTGAATTTCGATTTGTGGATCCAGGAAAAGAAGATGGACTCCGGGCAAGCGAGCTTCCCGTTGCCATTCAAAATGCACTTGATCAATTGATTTCAAAACTTCCTTTCATTGCCCAAGTGACGGGAGTGGAGGGAGATAACATCACGGTGAACCTAGGACGAAATCAAAACGTTCACCGAAAAGAAATTCTCACCATCTACACACTTCAAAGTTTAAAACGACATCCAAAGTTAAGTACGATTGAAGAGTGGAGATGGCAACCAGTTGCTCGCGCACAGGTGGAACAAGTGGAAGATTCACTCTCGTTTGCAAAAGTGATTGATACTGAACCCGGACAAAAAGTAATTCGTCTTCAAAAAATTAAAGAAATTCTACCTGCTCCACCAGAACCCGTAAAAGTTGTAGATAAGGCTGATAACAAAGATCTTCCTCGTTTGGGTTGGGTAGCAGGAAATTTAGGTTTAGATTTCTATTCCCGTGAAGTGGGTACGGGAGCTGCTAATTCTGGTCGTGGTGGAAGTGGAATGAGTGAAGCACTTGAAATTGAGAGTTTACTCTGGCTCAATTCTCGTTGGCTCACTCAAGCATCTCTCGGCGCATCCTTAATTAAATATAAAGCTACTGATTTATCCACAGGATCTGAAACTGGACTCACTTATACCGGAACCAGCACTCAATTTAGACTTGCCGCTGGATATGCCCTACTTCCAGCAAAAACCATTTTTGATACTATCGGCTGGGTACACGCAGGATATAAATCTACGTCTTACAATCTTCCTTCTCTTGCGACTGATTTTACCGGTAGCTCTTCATTTGGAAGTTTCTTTATCGGTTTGGGGGGAGAAATCCCCTTCAAAGAAAAATACACCGTTCAATTGGGACTGGATCTAGGATTACTCAAAAGCGCAAAAAACGTTTTTCCTGATTACGGAGATCCGGCCTCTTCTACTGACTTAATGTTTGAACTTGGCGCAGCTTATCACTTAAATGATCAACTGAATCTAAGACTCCTATTCAAAATCATTTCTCAAAGCATGGACTTTCCTAATGGTGAATCTATTTCCCAAAAAGTACTGTCCGTTAGCCCATCTATTTTGTACTATTTCTAACAATTAGTATGAGTAAAGACATTAAAACAAAGATGCAAAAACTAGCATCTGAAATTCAAAAGCACGATTATCAATATTATGTTCTCGATGAGCCATCCATTACGGATGCCGCTTATGATCAGTTGTTTCGTGAGCTTCAAAAACTTGAAGTTGAGAATCCGGATTTAATACTACCAAACTCCCCCACCCAACGGGTGGGAGGCATGGCGCTGGATCAATTTCAAAAATACCGTCACGGAATTCCGATGCTATCTCTCGCCAATGCGCTCACCGAAGAAGAGTTTGCTGCATTTGATGAACGAGTTCACCGGGTGATCGATGTTGATCCAAATCAAGAGCTAGAATATTTTGCTGAATTAAAATTTGATGGCCTCTCGATTAACTTGGTTTACGAAAATGGAAGTCTCACTCACGCAGCCACTCGTGGCGATGGTGAAACCGGCGAAGACGTTACCCTAAACATTAAAACGATTCGCTCGATTCCGCTTACATTGAAAACAGATCATCCCCCTGAAAAAATTGAAATCAGAGGGGAAATTATTCTCGCCATTAAGGATTTCGAAAGACTCAATCGCGATCAATTAAACAAAGAAGAAAAAACATTCGCCAATCCAAGAAATGCAGCCGCAGGGTCATTACGACAACTGGATTCAAAAATAACGGCGTCTCGCCCTTTGACCGGATTTTTTTATGGCTTGGGCGAACTCGTGATTGGAAATTCAAAATACAAACTTCCAAAAACGATTGCTGAATTTGAAGATCAGTTAAAAGAATGGGGATTACCCGTTGGTAAACAAAAGAAAATCTGTAAGGGCGCAAAGCAGGTTTTAAAATTCTACAAAGAAATTGAAGGCATCAGAGAAGATCTTCCATTTGAAATTGATGGGGTAGTGGTGAAACTGAATGCTTTTTCACTTCAACAAGCGGCGGGGTTTGTTTCAAGATCTCCGCGTGGAATGATTGCATTTAAATATCCTCCTAAAAAAAGCGTGACCATGGTTGAAGATATTCAAGTTCAAGTGGGTCGCACAGGTGCGCTCACTCCAGTGGCAATTGTCACTCCCGTGAATGTGGGTGGAGTTTGGGTAAAACGTGCCACTCTTCATAACCAAGATGAAATTAACCGTAAAGACATCCGCATTGGGGATCACGTGGTGATCCAACGCGCAGGTGATGTGATTCCGGAAGTAGTAGAAGTGCTAAAAGAAAAACGTCGTGGGGATGAAAGAAAATTTCTAATCCCTGATATTTGCCCAGTTTGCGAATCAAAAGTAATTCGCGGCGAGGGCGAAGCCGTTGCACGCTGCAGTGGTAGAAACTGCATTGGAAAGCTCAAAGAAAAAGTTCGTCACTTTGCTCAAAAAGACGCCATGAATATTGATGGATTGGGCGATAAGATTGTTGAGCAATTGGTAGATGCAGGACTAGTTAAAAAACTCCATGATTTATACTCTCTTGAATACGATGATCTTTTATCTCTAGAGGGGTTTGCAGAAAAATCTGCACATAAATTACTGAACGCAATTGAGGCGGCAAGAACTCCAGAACTCTACAGACTCATCTTTGGGTTAGGCATCAGGCATGTAGGAGAAACAACAGCAAAACTCTTAGCTCAACACTTTAAATCACTAAAAAAAATCAGATCAGCAACTCTAGAGAAACTACTTGAAGTGGGTGGAATTGGTGATGAAATGGCAAAATCTTTGATTGAGTATTTTTCACACCATGAGGTGATTGAAGAGATTGATTCATTACTTGAAAAAATCAAGCCAGTTGAACCCAAAGCCTCCACTTCTCCGCAAATTTTTCAAGGTAAGGTATTTGTTCTCACGGGCACACTACCTACACTGGATCGTAGTGGGGCTACGAAAATCATTGAAGATCATGGTGGAAAAGTATCTTCCAGTGTTTCTAAAAAAACAGATTATGTTTTAGCCGGCGAAGAAGCGGGCAGTAAACTTGAAAAAGCGAGAGAGCTCGGAGTCAAAGTTTTAAATGAAGCGGAATTTCAGTCTCTGCTTTTACATTGATCCAAGATCACGAACGATGTATCCCACCGCATAGGGAACGGAAGATGGTCTCCTTGAGGTGTTTTTAAAATCATGATCAAATCCCATTTTATGAACCCATTCATGCACTAGATTCATTGCAATTTCATTCACACTCGCTTGATTAAAAAAACTTTTGTTAATGTGAATCACATTCGTAGATTGATCAGTATAGCCTAAAACTTTTTTACTTTGGTACCATTTTGGTTTGTAGAGAACGAGATCAAAATCCATAAAATGATCTGAAGCAGTTTGCTGAGGAAACATTTCCGCGCCAGTCATGAGAAGGTCATAGATTTGCTGATTACTCATTCCATTGTTTTGAACAAACTCTTGAGTGCCATTATATGAAAAATTTAAAACCCTGCTCTTAAATGCAGCACTATTGATGATCAATTCCACCAATTGTTTTGCCTGCATGAGCTTATCGTACTGTTGATCTGTAAAATTCTCAGCCGTATGAATGTTCATTAAAAGTGGCTGGCTTGATTGTGCCCATACGGGCGCACTCATCGTGAAAAGTAATGTCAAAATTTGTATGATCTTCATACTAAACCTGTCGGAGCGACCAAGTTTTGACTTGAATCTATTTTGACTAACGCGCAGCTAGCGTCAAAACGTTGACCTTTTTAACGGGTAAACGCTTGAGTTGCAGCTGTTAAAATGAAAATGAATATAAATAATGATCTCGTCATATTTCAATTATATGAGTGGATATATTAAACGACAAGTGTGTCATAAAACATTTTAAATCAACTAAACTCGTTTAGGCTTTGGCCTTCGCCGCTTCCCACTCTTTTAGGCGCATTAAACGATCAAAGTCCTTCATTTGAGGGACGAATTCGCGCTCTAGTTTCCAAACTCCGGTAATTTCTTCAACCGTTTTCCAAACTTCAGCACCAATTCCAGCAGCAAAAATAGCACCCAAGGATGTGGTTTCCGTGAATTCGGGACGACGTAATTTACAACCCAATAGATCTGCTTGGATCTGCATGAGTAGATTATTTTTACATGCTCCACCATCCACATTGAGAGATGAAAGTTTTCCGCCTAAATCTTTTTCCATCGCTTGAAGTAAATCCACATTTTGAAATGCAATTCCATCCAGCGCGGCGCGGGCAATGTGAGCCCGTCCCGATCCGCGTGTTAATCCTGAAATCACGGCTCTTGCGTGAGGATTCCAATCTGGTGCGCCAAGCCCAGTGAAAGCTGGAACCATCATCACCCCTTCGCTCGATGAAACCTCTGATGCAAGTGATTCAACTTCAGCAGAAGTTGAAATTATTTTTAAACCATCACGAAGCCACTGAATGGTTGCGCCCGCCATGAACGCACTACCTTCAAGAGCGTAGGTAGTTTCACCGGATGAAGTGGTCCAAGCAATGGTAGTGAGTAAACGATGTTTACTCTTTTTAAACTTTGAACCTGTGTTCATTAAAAGAAATGCACCAGTTCCATAAGTGCATTTCGCTTGTCCTTCGTGAATGCAGGCTTGTCCCAAAAGTGCAGATTGTTGATCTCCGATCATTCCCGTAATAGGGATTCCATCGGGTAATACTTTTAATCCACGGGTCACACCAAACTTTGAGAACGATGGTTGAACTCTCGGGAGCATATTATCACTCACACCAAAGATACGCATCATCTCCGCATCCCAAAGTTGGGTTTTTAAATTAAAAAGCATCGTTCTAGAAGCATTTGAAGCCTCTGTGGCGTGGGCCACCCCACCCGTAAATTTTGCTAAAAGATAGGAATCAATTGTCCCGATCGCCAGTGTTCCTACTTTTGCAGCTTCGGAAACCTTCTGATTATTTTTAAGCATCCATTCGATTTTGGAAGATGAAAAATAGGGATCTAACATTAATCCGGTTTTTTCCTGAACCGTAGATTCGAGATTTTGATTTTTTAACTCCTGACAGCGATCAGCAGTTCTACGATCTTGCCAAACAATAGCCTTAGATAAAGGTTTGGTGGTTTTTTTATCCCAAAAACAAATCGTTTCACGTTGATTAGTAATTCCAATCCCAATTATTTTTTTTGCATCAATGTTTTCAACTACAAACTTTACTGATTCTTCAACGGCATTCCAAATTTGATCCACATCATGCTCTACCCAACCTGATTGCGGAAAATGCTGTTCAAAAGGAAATGATTTTTCAGCAATCACATTTAAAGATAGATCCATCAACAATGCTTTTACGCTCGTAGTGCCTTCATCAATCGCAAGTAGGTATTTGCTCATGGATATAATTTAGCATTTAGAAAATGCCATGTCGCCTGTGCGGCTACTCTGGATGTCTGATTTTGAAAATCAAGTGCAGGGGATAATTCAAAAATACCTAGAGATGTCACTTTTCTGTCGCTTCCTGCGATCTCTAGCATCTGAAAAACTTCACCCGCCGTAAATCCCTCGCCCTGCGGCGCAGAAACGCCAGGACAAAAGGCCAAACTCAAAGCATCCAAATCTAGAGATATTAAAATCTGATCACAGTTCTTTTTCAGAGCCGCTAGTACCTTTCGGAAGGAGGCAATCGCCTTGCCGTTACGAATTGTATTAAATGGAATGATTTTAATTTTGTTCTTTTTTGCAAAATCCCAGAGATCAGGAGAATTACAGTGATCCTGAATTCCAAACTCAACTAAATTTTTTCCTTCAATCCAACCCTCTTCAATCAATCTTCTAAAGGGAGAACCACTGGTCATTTGAGGTTGATAAGCGCGCAAATCAAAATGTGCATCAAAATTTATACAGCCAATAACAGGGCCTTTTTTACTTTTTTTAGAACCTTCTTGATTCATGCCTACAATCCAAGGGTAAGCATAATCGTGCCCACCACCCACCGCAATCACCATTGAATTTGCAGCAGACAACTCAACCCTATTGATAGAATTCTTGTAGTTAGCTTCTAGGTCAGCCCCCATGGAGACCAAATCTGAACGAAGCATCTTCTCTTGAACTTGGTTTTTCCCATTAAGTTTCTGAAAAGCTTTCAAAAACTCAACCGGACCCGCTTTCGCACCTAGTCTACCCTGCACATTTTGAATCCCGATCTCGTCGGGGAAGCCAATGATGCAAAATGTTTCACAAAAATTGCTTCTCGTTTTCTTTTCCATTAAAATCACAATGAACGGAAAAAACAAAAAAATGAACTCAGAACTTCAAAAAAAGTGGTTTGTATATCTTTCAGATCACCACGAAGGCCCATTCAACGCTGTAGAGTTGAATCAAAAGCAAAAAAACGGATCCGTTAACGATCAAAGTTATGTTTGGACAGAAGGCATGACTGATTGGAAGCCTTTGTTTGAGGTGAATGAGCTTTCTCACGAATTAAAAAAACTGGAATCGGTTCTCATTGTTTCGCCTGCCGGAGAAAGAGTTCCCCTCAAGGATGATTCATCTCAGGTTAAAAAAATAAATCCACTCACTAAATTTGCCATTGCGGTATTGGTGATCATTTTTGCTTTTTTCTTCACCTTGGCGGGATTGAGCAGATCCAGTAATGAAGATATTCATGCCTCCATTCGTCCAACATTAAATCAAATTATTGATCGGGCGCCGATGCTGAGTCCGCTGTTTCATTTAATTCCAAATATTAATGATCTCAAACCAGAGACCAGAAAAGAGCTGGAAGATTCTTTGTCTGGATCACCGGATGTAAATGTAAAAATTAGTTTGGCACTTTCTCAAACCGATCCCAATCGTCCATCATTTTACTTAGCTACGAACCTACCAGACCGAACGAAGTTTGATGTTTATTTGATTGGAAACAGCGACACGCTTTTGAATCGATTGCAATATCACTCACAATTAATCATCGCCACCAAACGAGGAATTGGAAAATCTGAGGTTTTACTTTCTGAAGATGGGCAGCCACTCTCCAAAGGTGAATATCAAGTTTGGGTTACTGAATCCCAGGATCAAGAAGATACCCTAAAAGATACTTTGGCAAAACTCCAACCCAATCGTCCCGCAGGAAATCTTCCGGCCCTGATCCCCAATTCTTCAAAATTTGTACTCACTAAAACAATTTTTATTGGTGGAGCTAAAGATGATAACTATCTTACGCGCTTGAAAGCGTTTCATGAAAAAATTAAACAAAGTTCTGAAAAAGAACTCGTTGAACTTAGGCAATATACCGATACCCTCACGCTTCAATATCAAACTCTCACCGGTGAGTTTGATAAAATTCTAAAAGCAAAAAAACTGACCGACGCCCATAAAAACAACTGGGCTAACACCACTAAACAGTGGATACAAATCAATACTCAATTAGAACAAACCATTCAAACTTGGTCTAAGGAAACTCTTCAAAATGAGTTTTTTTATGGGGTGGCTTATGAGCTTGTGAAGGGTGCATATGATTCAATTAAAAATTTGTTCACCATCGAAAATAGCTTTATTGAAAAACAAACCGATCGAGCAGCCTTTCAAATTCAACATGGAAAAGCAATGAGTGAATCCAAACAAACCCTTGATCAATTAAGAGCTAAAATTGAATTAATTCTTAATGCACCCAAATCACCCAATGGATTACCAAAGAGAGAAGGATTATGAGCAACAACAATGAACGTAGAAAATCAAATCGCCGTGAAATTCTAGAAAATTTTTCATTTTACATTCAGATCCCGAAACTGGGACAAGCAAGACACCGCGTTCAAGATGTGAGCGAAACGGGAATTGGATTCATGGTAGAAAGTCTTGGCGGAGTTTTCACCCTCGCTAAAGATGAAAAACTGGAATTACACCTTTATCTCAATCAAAGTTTATTTTTGCCACTGAAGATCCAAGTGGCAAGGCAGGAACAAAAAGAAGAAACGCAACACGTGGGTGCTGCGTTTCTTGAAACTGAAAGTAATCAGTATAAAACTCTTTTATCACTCGTAAATTTTTTAGATCAACTGAGTGATTTTGGTCAAAAAATATAGTTTTTTAGAAACTACCTACATTGATGTTTCCAGAATCACGTTCTGAAACATCGGTGTAAGAAGCAAGAAAAGTAACAAAGTTTTTCCATGCTACGAATGCACGTTGATCTTGATTTACAGAGCAACCGTAACGTACATATTTAGATCCATTTTCAATAGTGGGTCTGGAATTTTTAACATCTACCACAATCTCCATGAAACTTTCCGGACTAAAATATAATCGAATGGTTAAATCCGAAGAGTCTTTTGGCCAAATTTTATCTGCAGAAGCTGTTGCTGTTGGATAAGGAACTTGAATCGCAAGTCCACCTTCACTGACATCAATTAAATCTACAGGGAGCATCTTACCTGGCTGAACAATGCCATAGACGCCTACAAGATTATGGAAAAAGATTCGCTCAGTTTTACGCTTCTTCTCTTCCGATTTTCGATTACGGAATTGATCTAAGTTAATCACTGACTCGTTAGTATTGTCTTGGCCTTCCTTCATGAAAGTCTCCTTCGTTAATCTCTTTTCGGAGTTCCCCCTGGAAAACTAAACACCAAAATTAAATCAACGAACTAGGCAAAGATTTTACATTTAGTTTCTATTCATGCTGCCGAAAAGATCATTGTGCACGAGGAATAACCCTTTAGATGCACTTCCAGGAGGGAATCAACATGTCAGCTTCCAAATCCACTCAAGTAAATAATTCCACTAAAACTGCCGATGAACAATTTGTTGACGTTCTATATCAAAAACTTGGCGAAAACTGGTTTGCATTTTCTTTGATCGATGACGATGTTTTCATGTCTCCTATTAGTGATGATAAAATTGCTGAAATTAGAAACAATCAGCCAATGGTAAACAATGAAGCAGCGTAAAGAGTACGAAAAGTCTGCTCCCAAAAAACCTGAGAGAACAAAAACCGTTCAGGAGCTCACGGAGCAAATTACTCACATCATTGGCAAAGATCCGAAAAAGGCCGCCACTGCGGTTGAATTTTGGGTTAAAGAAGATAAAAAACCTCAGAAAAAAGCTTCTTAAACTCATTGACTCGAGATCAATGCATCGATAAAATATAAAGACGCGGCGCTTAACTCCGCTCAGTGGTACGTATGAAAGTTTTTTCAATTGGCCTTATTTTAGTCTCTTCTCATCTTCATTTGGTGAAATCCTCACCAGAAAATGGAAATCTCATTTCAGAACCAGTACTTGCAGATTATTCTCAGGCAAGTCGAGCTCCTGGAATTTTAGGGGTCCCAGAAGATGTTCAAGATGAAAATGGCACTCCAGCTTCACTTTAAATAACGATTAGCGATCACGACTGAGTGTGTCATGACACCAGCGACTGATCACCCATTTTAAGTCCTTATTTTCATTAAGTTATATTTGGCAGCATTCTTGCTCTATAGGAAAACGTATGAAGTACCCAATACTAATCATCACTCTACTATTTGGACTCAGCTTTGGCATGAGTTTCGGCCATAAAGACTGTACAGGTCCTGATTGCCGAGCTCCTGTTTCTACTGAATTTAGATTTTAGTGAAATTATGGGCGCGTGAATGTTTTGAACTGTGGCTAAAACATTCGCGCGCTTATATAAAGACTGAATGCAAGACTCCCCTTCTAAGCGAGTAGGACTTCTCATTTCCAATCTCGGTACCCCTAACTCTCCTCACGTTTCAGACGTAAGAAATTACTTAAGACAATTTTTAAATGATCCCTATGTTTTTGATGCCCCTTGGATCATTCGATATCCATTCGTAAATGGAATTATTTTACCCAATCGACCAAAAAAATCCGCCGATGCTTATCAAAAAATTTGGACTAAAGAGGGCTCTCCA
This sequence comes from Bdellovibrionales bacterium, assembly GCA_947372355.1. GTDB lineage: Bacteria > Bdellovibrionota > UBA1018 > UBA1018 > CAIMNF01 > CAIMNF01. The sequence goes on from CANBTI010000008.1 coordinate 26,920, forward strand.
CTACTCGTTCATACAAAAAAACTGAATGAAAAATTGAAGCAAAAACTTTCTATCCCCGTTGAATTTGGAATGCGTTATGGATCACCATCCATTCAAGATGCGATCGAAAAATTAGTGCACCAAGCGGTGAATCACATTATCTTTTTACCGCTCTATCCCCAATATTCTTATTCAGCCTCTGAAACCGCAATTCATGAATTTGAAAAATATTTAAAAATTTACAATGGTCGCATTACCGGAAACTCAATTGAGTACTTCCATCAAAACCCTGAATTTATTTCTGCAGTGTCTGAAAAAATTAAAGCCGCAGCCGATACCTTTCAACCAGATGCAATTCTACTCAGCTATCATGGAATTCCCGAGAAACAATTAAATAAAACAAAAAACAAAACCAATTATCGCGAGCAATGTTTTGAAACCACAAAACTAATTCAAGAAAACTTAGGCTATCCAGCTGATAAAATGATTACTTCATTTCAATCAAGACTAGGCCCCGTTCAGTGGATCAAACCTTATACGGATTCTATTTTAAAACAGCTTCCCAATCAGGGACATAAAAGGATTCTTGCCGTCTCCCCATCATTTACCGCTGATTGCCTGGAAACCTTAGAGGAAATTCAAATGAGATACGGTGAAGATTTTCTAGCCGCTGGCGGCGAAGAGTTCCGCTATGTTCCTTGCGTGAATTCTAGCGACGCTTTTGTAGAAGCAATTCAAAAAATTTACATGCCGAACGGATAATCCTTGTGGCTCAATCCCGTATAGCTTTCGCGCATTAATTTTAATGCTTTTTCATATTCACCCAACATACTGATTGAGTAATCAATGCGTTTTCGCAAATACTCATCATTAGTATTAGCCGGCACATCACCTAAAAGCACATTTTCTGCATCACGCACAATCACATGATCAGGAATATAAATTTGTTTTGAATTCTTATAGCTAGAACCGCGCAATTCCATGATCGGATAAGCACCATTGGTTAAACTGCTGGTAACACTCACGAGCATGGTGGGTTTGTGTGCAATCAAATCTCCAACACAAAATAAAATAAAGTTCTTCATCGCAGGGCCGGCCATTCCTGCATATTCAGGAACTACAAAAATTAATGAATCTGCATTCCTTAATTGAGCAGCGGTGGGATCCCAGATTTTTTTCCATTCGGGAGTTCCCGCCCAAACTTCTTCATTCCACATGGGTAGATGACCCTGTGCTAATTCAGTAATGGAAGCTTCTCCACCCTTTTTAATAATTTGAGCCCGGAGGTATTGAGACACTCGAGCACTTTGAGATACCGAACGATGACTTCCTGAAATAATATGTGTTTTCATTTTCTCTCAATTTGAATTGCAAAACGCGTGAGTCCGGCTTTTTTTACTAGATCCATTACTCTTACCACATCACCGTGTTTTGAATCTGAATCCGCACTGATCACTGCTTGCGCATTAGGCAAGGTTTGAATCAGTAGTTTAATTTCTGATTCCACTTGATCAAAGGTGACTAATTTTTTTTGTATGTGAATGATGCCTTCTTTATCTAGTACAATGGCAATTTGTTCGGCGGCTGATTTTTCACCACTTTCCGCTTTAGGAAGATTCACATTCATTTGCTCACGAACGAGCATCGGAGCTGTGACCATAAAAATTACGAGTAACACCAGCACCACATCCACAAAGGGCGTGACATTGATTTCCGACATTGCGGGTAATTCGTCGTCTGATGATCCTGATTGAATTTTTCCAGCCATAATCTTTCCTTATTATTTCTGAGAAATATAAAAATCGCGAAGAGATTGAGCTTCAATCGTGAGATTTCTTAATTTTTGACTAAAAAAGTTGTAAGAAACTACTGCTGGTATCGCCACAAATAATCCAACCGCAGTTGCAATCAAAGCTTCTGCTAATCCAAGCATTACTGCATTCATTGCTGAACCCTGCTGTGAAGATAAAATACCAAAACTTTGAATGATTCCAAGAACCGTTCCAAACAATCCAATAAATGGAGCATTTGAACCAAGGGTTGCTAATACGTTTAGGCCTTTTTCTAGTTCAATTCTTTGAGAAGATAAATAGCTTTGCACTGCGCGATCTACCGATTCATTGGATTTACTGAGACTAGCTTCAGCCGTGAGTGCTGCCTGAACCATTCCAGCCAAATAAGATGGATTTGCATCGGCCCATGCTTTTAATGCAGCCCAGTTTTTTTCAGTGATAAATTTTTTAGCATCTTGAATTTTTGCTGAGCCTGTTTTTTCTCTAAATGCCTTTTTTCTTTCAAACATTATCGATACAGACCAAATAGAAAGAAGGAATAAAATAACCAATACCCCTCTTGCGCCCCAACCCATCAGTAGAATCCAATTCGTCATATTCATTGAGTGTAGATCATGATAAAGTGCTCGTATATATGCAAAATACGCAAAATAATCGACAAAACATTGACTGGCTGTGCATCAATACTATTCGGACCCTTTCTATCGATGCAATTCAAAAAGCAAACTCCGGACACCCCGGTCTTCCTATGGGCGCCGCTCCATTTGCATACGTATTATTTCAAAATCATTTAAAATTTAATCCAAAGAATCCAGAATTTTTCGACCGGGATCGTTTTGTGCTCTCGGCAGGCCATGGAAGCATGCTTCTTTATAGTATGCTCCACCTTTATGGTTATCCGCTTTCCATGGAAGAAATTAAAAACTTCCGCCAACTCGGAAGTAAAACTCCTGGTCATCCAGAGTTTGGTCACACCGCAGGAGTAGAGGCAACCACTGGTCCACTCGGACAAGGTAGCGCCAACGCCGTGGGCATGGCCATCGGGGAAAGAAAACTTGCAAACTTACTCAATACTCCAGATTCAAAAGTTGTAGATCACTTCACTTATTGTTTAGTGGGTGATGGAGATCTAATGGAGGGTCTTTCTGCTGAGGCCTGTTCTTTGGCTGGTCATTTAAAATTGGGTAAATTAATTTATCTTTATGATTCAAATGATATCTCTCTCGACGGACCAACCTCACTTTCATTCACAGAAAATGTAGCTAAAAGATATGAAAGCTATGGGTGGCAAGTGATCACCGTAAAAGATGCGGATCATGATCTCGATGCAATTGATCAGGCAATCATGTCAGCGAAAAAAGAATCAAACAAACCTTCTATCATTATTTTAAAAACCACTATTGGCTACGGATCTCCAAACAAACAAGGGAAAAGCGCAGCACATGGAAGTCCGCTTGGACCTGATGAATTGGCACTCGCTAAAAAAACATTGAATTGGAATTATCCAGATAGTTTTCATGTACCTGAAGAAACGAGAGCAAAATTCTCTGAAGCGGGAGCTCGTGGAGCCAAAGCAGAAGAAGAATGGAATAAAAAAGCTAAACCTGCTTCATTAAAAGATTTCATTGATCAAAACCTTCCCGTTGATTTTGATTCTTCCTTACCACACTTCAAAGTAGGAGAAGATTTTGCATCTCGTGAATCTGCGGGGAAAACATTAAATGCAATTGCTACAAAAGTTCCTTACTTTTTTGGTGGCGATGCAGATCTTTCTTGCTCCACGAATACCTTAATTAAAGATGGTGGTTCATTTGAAGGTGTAAACGGAAGCGGTAGAAATATTCACTACGGCGTTCGTGAACACGCGATGGCAGCAATCGCTAACGGAATTGCGTACCATGGAGGATTAAAAACTTTTACGGCAACATTTTTCTGTTTTACCGATTACATGAAACCCGCAATTCGTTTAGCAGCAATGAATCACTTACCCGTTGTTCATGTTCTCACCCATGATTCTGTAGGTTTGGGTGAAGATGGTCCTACCCATCAGCCGGTAGAACACTTAATGGCACTTCGTGGAATTCCTAATCTCATCACCCTAAGACCAGCCGATGCAACCGAAGCTAAAGAAGCTTGGAGGTTTGCGATGAAAAGCAAAAATGCTCCTGTTGCTCTCGTGCTGAGTCGTCAGAAATTAAAAACTCTGGATCGCTCTCTCTATGGTTCCGAAGCGGGACTAGCTCAAGGAGCTTACATTCTTTCAGATCGTCCAAACTTTCAAGCCATCTTGGTTGCAACAGGTTCTGAAGTTGGATTAGCGATCGATGTACAACAAAAACTGGATGAAAAAAATATTCCCGTCCGTGTGGTTTCAATGCCTTCGATGGAATTATTTTTAAAGCAAGATTCTGCTCTCCAAGAAAGCGTACTTCCCCATTCTTGTAAAAAAATTGCTTCTATTGAGGCCGGCATCACTCTCGGTTGGGCAAGCATCACCGGTAGAAGCGGATTAAATTTCGGAGTCGATGATTACGGAACCTCAGCACCGGCAAATAAAATTTATGAAAAATTTGGTCTCACTGTTCATTCGATTACAGAGAAAGTATTGAATTGGATTCCAAAACCATAAATCAAATTCGCGAATTAACGAATGCGGAACTCCCTCAGTTAAACTCATTGGTTTCAGAATCATTTGGTTATGATAGTCCTCATTCATTTTTTGAAGATTTTCCTGTTTGGGAATCCCCTCAGGTCAAACGAATGGGAATTTTTGAAAATCAAAAACTGATTGCCCATGTTGGAATGCGTTTTTGTGAAATGCAAACACCTTCGGGGCATTCCTTTTCAATGGCCATGGTGGGTGCAGTTGCCACGGATGAAGCTTATCGTGGTAAAGGATTAAGTACAAAATTACTCAATGAGGCTTGTCGAATTTCTGAAGAGAGAAACTGTGACTGGACGATCCTCTGGGGATCAGAACATGATTTTTATAAAAAATTTGGTTTTGAACTTCAGGGTGAACAAATTCAAGCCCCCTTGATGGAACTAGAAGATTTGCCCGAAAATAAAATTCCAAGAGTGAGTCGTGGCTGGAATCCAAAGATTTTTGATCATTTCTTAAAATCTAAAACAGGAATTAAATTTACCGAAAACGATCGGCTTTGGTTATCTAATCACGAAACCGTGAATTGGTTTTTTAAAGAAGAGCCCTTTGCCTTTGCCGCTTTCGAACGTGGATTAGATCTTCCTCACATGATTCACGAGTTCGGTGGAGATCCAAATGCCCTAAAAGAAATCCTCGCCTTTATTTTAAGCCTAGATCTCGCTGCAACAGTGCTTGGAACCCGAGAAAATTTAAGTGATTTCGGATTTAAGGACACTGATTTTATTGAGGAATATTTATGCTTAGCGCGTCCTCATTCTAAAAAACCAGAGTTAATGTGGCTTCCTGAGTTTTGGGTGTCTGGCCTGAGTGCTTGTTAATACTAATGTTTTTTAAATTTGGTTAAGTTTTTCATGAAAACTGCCGTTAAGTTGACGTGGAGCAAATTAAATTTTTAGCCATCATTTGTTTAGGATTGGGTTTAAGCAGCAATGTATTTGCTGTGAACCAATCTCCATGGCTATCACTGGATGAACCCATTCGCTCAGCAAACGTAAACAAAATTTGGCTTCATCGAAGCTCTAGTGCTCAAGGAGTAGAGTTTATCATCAATGATGATCAATCCATTCCTAGTCAATTTAGATTAAAAACAATTTGTAAAAAAGTTGCTCGCCTTAAAAAATTAAATTCAAAATCATACAAAGAAAATAATTACTGTGGCTATTACATTTTAGAGAATAAAAAAGAAGAGTTTACCGTTGTGTATGAAGATTCCCTAAAAAAAATTCATAAAGTTGTTTTTATACAAAAAATGAACGACCAGCTTTTTCAAGATATCCCTAAATTAATGGGTCAATTAAAAAAAGAAAAGGTTACTCTATGAATAACCTTATTCAATCAGTTTTAATCTTATTACTTCTCATTCCACAAACCAGCTTTGCTCTTGATTGCCCTTATAATAAAACAGATATGGATTCACGAGGGCTGGTTGCCTCGTTGGCTAATTCTTTAAAAGCAGATCTCCAGGAATTGGAAAAAGATCGTGATTTATATTTAAAATGCACAGGCGTTCCAATGAACACTCCGAATGGTACAGCAACAGAAATTATTGCAGGATTAAGCCAGCAGATGAATCCAAGAGTACATTCATTTGATTCATTAATGCTTGCCGGAAAAAACATTTCTTGTACTTCATCTTCAAGAGATTTTTCTGATTTAGTTGAGTCCTACTATGATGATTTAAATTCAAAGCTCGGAAAAAACACTGCTGATCCATCACGCTTTGAACAAGTGATGCAGTTCTCAGGAGAAGCGGGAGAGCAAATCAACGATGTTTATCGTGGTTGTTATGGAAAAAGAGCCGTTTCTGATGATGCTTTTCAAACATGTATTAACCAAGGACTTTATTCTGGAACAAACTACGATCCAACAAATGTAAATTCATTGGTAAATAGGGTTTGGATTAAAAACTGTTCAAGTGAAAAATCATTTGCAGATTCCGCAAATATTCAAAAACTTTTAAATCAACAAATTGTGGCTGATATGAAATTCCAAACCACTAATGCAGCCTTGCAGTTTTCGTTTGATGAGGTTTCAAAATTCTTAAATCAAATTAGTGATCCAGGAACACAAGAAAAACTGAACAAATGTGGTTTGGGTAGCAGAATGTTACGCTTAAGCAATACATTGATCAGCACCACATTGAGTGCTGCCAGTATGCTTGGTTCCCCTTGGACTGGGCTAGCGGCGAGCTTGGTAACCACACCCATCACAAACTTAATCGGTGGAATCGGATCAGGAAAGAAAAAGATTAATGAATTAAACGCTGCACTTGATTCGTTAAATTTAAAACAAGATGATAAATTCGGTAATTATGTTTGTCAGCTTACCAAAGTTCAAGAATTAGCCTGCAAAACAAGATCGCTTCAAAGAGAAAAACCCAATGCATGCGTAAAAGCAGATAAGGGACAATCCTTCATCACTCAAGTATCTGCTACAGTAGATTCCCTGAATGCTTCTACCGGAATGACTCAATTTTATGATTCACTATTTAATAAAAAAATACCTTTTACCAATAGTGATCAATATTCGATGTACGATTTTCTATATGGTAAGCAAGATCAATCACTAGTCAATTATTTGAATAAAAATGCAAAAAATAATTTTGATGTAAAGGATCAAGTTCAAAATCTACAGGCAATTAAACCCGCATTAGATGATTTTAAAGATAAATACGATTCCTATATGACGAGTGGCGGAAGTTCGGCAGCTGTAAAATCAGCCAGAGATAAAGTGACTCAAGCCCTGAACGGTGCAACGGTTAGTACCTCTTCATCTTCTAGTTCCTATGGCGATAGTTATGGCGGTAATCAGCAACAAGGCAATGGAAACTATAACGGCAACAGTCAGCAACAGGGCAATGGAAACTATAACGGCGGCAATCAGCAGCAAGGCTATGGAAACTATTCTTCCGGAGGTTCACCTAGCACTAAATCTGGCGCGGTTAATATAGACCAAGTTTTTACGAGTTACTTTGATTACCTTTCGGTAGACCCATCACTCAGTGATGCTGAAAAAACACTTTATAAAATAGCCTCAATCAGAATGGTGGATCAGAAGGCTTCCATTCAAAATATTTCTTCAGAACCAAAACAAGTAGATTACGATGTATTAACTGACCGATATAAAAATTTGGATCTCATTTTTAATGCCTTTAATGATCAATCAGGTAAGGGATACATTCGTAATGAAATCAATAATCGCCAAATTGATCAAAGATTAAATGATATAAAATATGTAAAAGACATGTTTAGCAAAGGGCCCGTGGTAATTAACGAAGAATTCTACGTTCGTAATCTATACCCTTTGGTTAGAGATTGTTTACTTGGGTACCAATTAAACTTGAATCAGAGCGAAGGAACAACAACTCTAGATAATAATTATAAAAAAATGTGTGGTTTCTTATCCAACTGCAAAGAAGGTAACAATACAATAGGATTGCCATTTGAGTTGAATTCTCCAGACCAAGTGTTTTCAACTAAAGACGGCAAGAAATTCCAACCCGTTTGCCAGATGCTTCAAAACTATCAATTGATTAGCTCTTTAATCCGATCTGAATTGACCAACAATGCATCCGTATGTGGTAAAAAAATTACGGATCCAGGATTTTTTAATCCATGATCAGCAGAAATTTCAAGATTTTCATCATTTCGATTTTAGCTCTAACCATAGGATTTAAATCTGTATTGACTGGCGTTGATCATTACAAAATTCAGAAATTAACTGCTGCAATTAATAATCACCAAATTTGCAACGGAGAATCGAACATCATTCTGTGTTCTCACGATCATTTTTTAACCACGATCAATCACTCTTTTAATCCATTAATGGGACAAGAGTTTTTAGCAAACATTTTAAAAAAGGAACTAGAAATCTCTCCAAAGCGAGGAAGATTCTTAAGAGATCAATATTTCATTTTTACTGCCGATTTTTATATTAACTCATTAAGACAAAAATCAATGGTTGGATTTTTACCATTCATTCATCGTCACAACATCGATGTACATGTGGCGAGTGCGTTTTTAAAAACCATGACTGAACATTCAAATAGAAGAGAAGTAGAGAGAACTATTGCGAGTGAATCCATTTTGCAGGAAGTATCAAACTTCAATAGTGCCGAACAAGAGTTGACTCGTATTTTGGGAACTTTTTAAGCCCTAAAAACGAAGTATCCACCCAAAACTAAAAAAATCGTTCCGAATGTTGAAGCCTCTCCCAAATCAAATGGCATATTAAAAGTATGCCCTGTGCCTGAATGAATAATGATCGCACCCGTAAACATACAAGCCATTGCCAACAAAGAACGTGAAATTCGTTTTGATCCCAGATCAATTTGGCGTGCGATTTTTGCACTATCTGGTGATTTAATTTCAATCGCGTAATCATTGCGTGCAAGTTTACGTAGGCCCCACCGAATGTTACGGGGTAAAACCTCAAGAAGTGAAAACACCTCTCGAGATACCTTGAACATCTCTTTGGTTAATCTTTGAGTAGAAGTTTGAACCGATACGATATCTTTAATGAGTGTTTCACCTAAAGTAATCATATCAAATTTAGGATCCAGTAATCTTCCCATCCCCTCCATCGTTACAATGGCACGAAATACGAGCATCCAATCCCCCGGAACACGAATCTGGTATTTTGCTGCAACTTTGGTTGCTTCAATTAACACGCGTCCTGTATTTACTTCTTCTAAACTGAGGCCAAGGTAAGGAGATAAAACGTTTCTCACTTCTCTTTGAAACGAATCAAACTCGATTGAGGTATCTGCAGATCCAAGTTCTGCGTAGGTGTAGCATAATGTTTCGTAATCTTCTTGAATGAGGGCCCACACCATTACGGCCAATTGATCTCTCGATTTATCCGATAGTTTTCCTACAATCCCGAAATCAATGATCCCCAATCGGCTACCCGGCATTAAAAATAAATTTCCACCATGAAGATCACCGTGGAAAAAACCAAACTTTAAAACGGAGTATAAAAATCCACGTGCTCCAATTTCAGCAACTTTTTGTAAATCTAGCCCTGATTTTAAAACCGCTTCTTTATCGTTAAGCTTAATTCCTTCAACTTTCTCTAACACCAAAACCTTGTGTGTACTGAGTTCGCGATAAACTTTTGGAATATAGATCTCTTCAATGAAGGAAAGATTCTTTTTAATTTTTTGGCTATTGTTGGCTTCAATTTTGTAATCGAGTTCAAATTGTAAGGATTTTAAAAACTCTTCTACAAACACTTTTGGATTGAGAACCCGTAATTCTGGAAAATAGCGTTCCATCAAATCAGCGATAAAACTTAAAAGCTGAATGTCGGTATCAATGATTTTTTGAATGTTAGGGCGCTGTACTTTCACTACTACTTCTTCATTGTTTTTAGTTCGAGCGTAGTGAACTTGCCCAATACTCGCCGCTGCGAGCGGTTCCTTTTTGAACTCTAAAAAAACATCAGAAAGTTTACAATTAAGTTCTGATTCTACAATTCCTCGGATGATTTCAAAATCAATGGCCGGAACGTCATCTTGAAGTTTAATCAACTCTTCAACTACATAATCAGGAACCAAATCCGGACGCATGGAAAGAACCTGGCCAAGCTTTACAAAGGTTGGGCCTAACTCTTCAAAAGATTCACGCAATCGAACGCCGAGATTTTTTCCCTCTCCAACGTCAGTCCATTTTAATAAACGACGGGGAAGATAACTTCCTAACCCTAGGCGATCAATCACATCACCAAAACCATGGCGTGATAGCACGGTAACGATTTGTCTTAATCGCCCTGCACTCTTTACTGCTCTTGTGAACTGAATCCCGCGTCTAACGATTCCCATAATTTTATTTTATTAACTCAAATTCCACTTGTCTTGCATCCATATCCACTCGAGACACCAACACTCTGACCGGATCCCCGATTTGGAAAGTTCTTTTCGTTTTACGACCAGCCATCACCATGCGCTCTTCGTTAAATTGATAGATATCATCACCAATTTTATCTACCGGTAACATACCCTCACAATAAGGATGCCATAGTTGAACAAAAATACCCTTTTCGTTCATTCCATTCACCTTGCCATCAAACTCTTCACCTAAATGTTTAGCCATGAGGCGAACTTGTTTAAATCTAATCGCTTCACGCTCTGCTTCCGTTGCAACCCTCTCGCGGTAGCTGCAATGCTCGGCCTGCTTATCTAACTTTTCTTGTTCATCTTCGGTCATCTCTTCACCATGAAGAGTGGCTCTCAGCAAACGATGGGCGATTAAATCCGGATAACGACGGATCGGAGAAGTAAAATGTGTGTATCCTTCCGAAGCCAAACCATAATGCTCTCCATGAGAACCACTATAAATGGCTTGTCTCATAGAACGGAGTAGCGAAGTTGCAATGATTGGTTCCGCTGGATTATTTTTAAGTGTTTTTAAGAATGCAGATAAATCCTTAGGACGAGGCGTTCCACCCTTATCCGCAAAATTAACTCCTAACGACCGCGCTAATTTTTTAAATCTTTCAATTGCTTCAGGAGAAGGTTCTTCATGCACACGAAAAATAAAATTACGCTTACGCTCGAGCATCCATTCAGCCACTGATTCATTTGCACGAATCATGAACTCTTCAATCAAACGATGGGCATCACCCCGTTCACGAACCACGATATCGCTTGGATCGCCGGTTTGCTCATCTAAGATGATTTCCGCTTCAGGAAATTCAAAATCAATGGATCCACGTTCATGGCGCTGAGCTTTCAACATCCGATAAAGAGCGAACATATCTCCGTGCTTTGGATCATTTTTTTCCGCTTCAATTTCGTTATAAGTCGCTCTACGACGAGATTCAATGATCGCATCATAAATTTGAATATTACTCTTCTCACCCTCAGGTGAATAATCCATGGAACAAGCCATCGACATACGAGGAACATTTGGTTTTAAGCTACAAAGATCTTCAGATAAGGCTCTTGGCAACATGTGAAATGCACGCTCAGGAAAGTAAACGCTGGTTGCTCTTTCATATGCTTCATCATCTAGCGCCGTTCCTTCTTTTACATAATGAGAAACATCCGCAATCGCTACCCAGAGGCGATATCCCTTAGCTCCTAGGTTTTCTACAAATACCGCATCATCGAAATCTCGAGCGCGCTCACCATCAATCGTCATGAGTGGGAGATGACGAAGATCAGTGCGTCCAACCTCATCTTTTCCTGGAACTTCCAATTTGAAACTTTCTGCTTGTTTCACCGCTTCGGCCGAATGATGTTCTTTTAGATTAAATTCACCCACCACCATTTGAATATCGTAACTAGGTGGAAGGGTAGCTCCAATCACTTCTAAAATTTGCGCGGAAGCGATTCCCATACCATTTTCACCGAAAGTGAGCTCAGCCTTTACCCAATCACCCTCTTTTACGTTTGCAGGAAGGAGGGGTACATAAATTTCTTCTTTGGCGCGTTTGCGTTCGTAAACTAAAAACCCTGCGCGAACCTTGGTTTTCTTTTCTGCGCGATGATCAATCGAGATTTTTCCAAAAATATGCTTAAAACGATGTTCTAAAACTTTTAGATCTTCAATTTCACCATTCTGACTAACAAATACCTCTACACGGTCTCCATGAAATAATTGTTCTGTATAATTATAGGGAACAAATAAATCTTCTAAGTCAGAGCGATCGAAAATAAGAAAAGCTGAACCTTTTTTATTTTTATCAATTCTTCCTTTTAAACTAATCCATGATGATGAAGAGGAACGTTGAGCAGATCCATGTCCGCGTTCGGAACGATGTTCGGAGCGTGTCCATTTTTCAGAACCACCGCCTGATCTTCCACCAGATCTTCCACCACCTCGACCGGAAGAAGATCTTCCACCGCGTTCAGAACCACCTCGAGAAAATCCACCCGCGCTGCGACCACTGCCCTCAGCACTACCTCGGAAACTTCCACCGCCACTACCACCACCTCTACCGGCATCACTTCTCCCACCACCGGAACGGCCGCCTCTGCCTCCGCGCTCACTTCCGCCTCGGCTGCTTCCACCGCTTCCACTTCTACCGCCACGATCGTTACCACGATTTTTTTTACCCTCGCGGTGATATCCGGGGGCGCCATCTGAAGAGGGGCTTGCTTTAGACCTAAATGAACCTTGAGTGTCTTTTTGATCAGAATCTTTCTTCTCGTTCTTTGGCGCATCACCGGTTCCAATTTTGTGCGCTTTTCCAGAACGGTCATAAAAGATTTTTGTCATGTAATTAGTCTAACATTGTATTATAAAAGCGCATGTGGTTTCTGATTCGTTCCATTCTATTTCTACTTCCTGCTGAGCTGACTCATCAGCTTTCCCATCCATTCATGCGCATCATCGCCCCATTCCTCACTCCGGTAAGTGGAAGCGCAAAGGCAAAAGTCGGACTAGCGGCTGGTTTTGATAAAAATGCAGAAATTTTAACTCTACTTCCTAAATTTGGGTTCGGATTTGCAGAAATCGGAACGGTGACACCAAAACCGCAGGGTGGAAACGACAAACCCCGTTTATTTCGTGATCCCAAAAGGAACGCACTCTTTAATCGCATGGGATTTAACAATTTGGGTTCTGGAATTATTTCTGAGCGAGTAAGGCGAGCTAAAAAATTACTCCCACCAGATTTTTTGGTGGGTGTGAACCTTGGAAAGAACAAAATCACACCCGATACTGAAGCAGCTTCTGATTACGCTAAAGTTGCTGAAAGTTTTATCGATTGTGCCGATTATTTCGTGATCAATGTGAGTTCTCCGAATACTCCGGGCCTCAGATCACTTCAAAAACCTGAATTTTTAATCCCCATTGTCCGCGCAGTTCAGGAAAAAATACAAAAAGGGGCTCGTTCTATCCCTCTCTATGTAAAATTGGCTCCAGAATTGGATGAATCAAGCCTTCAAGAGATTGTTTTAGCCCTTGAGGGGGAAAATATTGCCGGTTTGGTGCTCACCAATACTCAAAGTGGCATCTATATATATAGAGGAAAAGAATATTCGGGGGGCTATAGTGGTTCACCGCTCACCGAAATTGCACTCCAAAGATTAAAAGAAGCTAGAAAATTAACCTCTCTCCCGATCATGAGCGTGGGTGGAATTATGACAGTTAGGGATGCTGCTGATCGATTCAATGCTGGAGCTACTCAAATCCAGATCTATTCTGGATGGATTTATGGCGGTCCATTCTTTATACGCAAACTGGTTCGATCTCTATCCAAATAGCTATAAAATAGGCATTTTTTGCCGGAAAATAGTCAAAAAAAAAGCCCCGAACTTGCGTTCGAGGCTTTTGCAATTATTTGCTAGATCAATCTATTTTTTAGATTTTTTCTTAGCAGTTTTTTTCTTAGCAACTTTTTTCTTTGCTGTTTTTTTCTTAGCCATTTTGTGTTCCTCCATTGTGTCAATTTTAGTTTAGTATTACTGACAATTTTGATGTTACAGCGCTTCTAGAGAAGATCAAGCATTTATTTTCAATTATTTTCACTTTTTATTATTTTTTTTCATTTTCATTAAAAAAAAAACTAAAGTCCGCGCGGACACATGCCGATCTGTATGATGTAGACCCAAAATGATCATGGATTGATCAAAAAAACTTGGGATTAGAAGTTAACCTTCATGGAGGAAGGTATGGGATTAAGAATAAATACAAATGTTCCGTCATTAGTTGCTCAACGTAACTTACGTGGTACTAGACAAAATCTCGATCGCACTCTTGAAAGATTAAGTTCTGGATCAAGAATCAATCACGCTGGTGATGATGCCGCGGGATTAGCAATCTCAGAAAATTTTAGAGCACAAATCCGCGGTTTAGGCCAAGCGGAAAGAAATGCACAAGATGGTATCTCCCTCATTCAAGTAGCAGAGGGTGGATTAGTCGAAATTGGAAACATCTTAATCAGAATGCGCGAACTTGGAGTTCAAGCATCATCTGATACTGTCGGAACTAAAGAACGCAAATTTCTAGATACAGAATTTCAACTTCTCACTGAAGAAATTGATCGGATCGCCAATTCAATCGAATTTAATGGAAATCCTCTCCTCAACGGAACTGGAAATACATTTGAAGTGCAAATTGGTACCAAAAACAATCCATTAGTAGATCGAATCAAGCTTTTTGATCCATACGTTTCAAATGTAAATGTAGTTTCACTTGGATTGAATTTGGCAAGTGTTGCAGAAAAGAACACTGCACAGAACAGTCTTGCAGCTCTTGATCAAGCATTGAATAGTACCACTTCCATTCGTGCTGAATTCGGTGCAATGCAAAACCGTCTTCAATCAGTCATCAACAACTTACAAGTGAATAAAGAAAATATGATGGCAGCCAACTCACGGATTCGTGATGCGGATCTTGCCGAAGAAACTTCAGAATTAACTAAGAGCCAAATCTTGCAACAAGCAGGAGTGTCGGTGTTAGCGCAAGCAAATCAATCGATGAAAAATGTTCTTGGATTACTTGGTGGAGGCCAAGGGTAACAAATTTTAACCTAGACGATGGCGTTGCAGCCTTGTCTGTTTCCTGGATCGAATGATCCCTACATGTGAACAAGAGGAACTTGGAATCATGTAGGGGTCGCTCGAAGAATCCAGAGTAGTAAAAAAAGTTTTTAGTCCCAAACCTTTGGTGAGGGCAATTTAAAAAATCGGCAGGATGCCGGCCGCGAGTCATGGTCACTCGACGGGTTATTATGGAGGATTCTTTTTTATGAGCGGATAATTTTATGGGATTAAGAGTAAATACAAATATTTCGAGTTTAATGGCCCAACGTAGTTTGGGTACCACGAAACAAAACCTAGATAAACACTTACAACGTTTATCCAGTGGGAGTCGAATCAATAGTGCTGGCGACGATGCCGCAGGACTAGCGATCTCTGAAAACTTACGCGCGCAAATCCGAGGCTTTAAACAAGCTAAAAGAAATGCTCAAGATGGGATCTCTCTCATCCAAGTAAGTGAAGGCGGACTCAATGAAGTTTCAAACATTCTAGTGCGACTTCGTGAATTATCGATCCAATCTGCTTCAGATACGATCGGTGACCGCGAAAGAAGCTTTACTGACCGAGAATTTCAAGCGTTGAAATCAGAAATGGATCGCATTGCAGCGTCCACTTCCTTCAACGGAACTCCTTTGCTCAATGGGCAAGCGGGGATCTTTGAAATCCAAGTGGGAACAGGAAATAATCCACTCACTGACCGCGTAACTTACGATGGTCAAGGAGCAGATGTAACCCTGCAATCGCTCGGCATGGTCGGAGAAAGTGTTGCAACAAAACAAGGTTCACAACTCTCATTGGGAGTGATTGATGGTGCACTTAACCATGTAAACCAAATTCGTGCTGATCTTGGAGCTATGCAAAATAGACTTCAATCTACGATCAACAATTTGGGAGTGAACGAAGAAAATTTAGCTGCGGCAAATAGCCGCATTCGAGACGCTGACCTCGCTGAGGAAGTGTCGGAGATGACTAAAAACAATATTCTAATGCAGGCAGGAATTTCAGTGTTGGGACAAGCGAATAATTCGATTCAATCAACACTAAAACTTTTGAACTAGTTAGATTAAACCAAATCGGCATGGATGCCGTGAGCTTATGAAGGATCAGACGCTCTTGTTTACCGGAGGAACATTAATATGAATGGAGGCTAGATATGGGATTAAGAATAAATACCAACGTTGCTTCGCTTGCTGCGATGAGAACGTTGAATAATACAAAAAATAGTTTGGATGGAAGCCTAGAGCGACTATCCAGTGGATCAAGAATCAATCGAGCTGGAGACGATGCCGCTGGGCTCGCCATTTCGGAAAACCTGAAAGCTTCGATTCGAGGCTACAGACAGGCAAAACGAAATGCTCAAGACGGGATTTCACTCATCCAAGTCACAGAGGGCGGATTGAATGAAGTTTCAAACATGATCGTTCGTTTAAGAGAGTTGGCGATCCAAGCAGCTTCTGACACGATCGGTGACAAGGAGAGAAGTTTTACTGACCGAGAATTTCAAGCGCTGAAATCAGAAATGCAGCGAATTGCAGACTCTACCAGTTTCAATGGCACTGAAGTGCTCAACGGAAGTGCGGGGATCTTTGAAATTCAGGTTGGGATTCACAACAATCCGATGTCAGATCGTGTGGTTTACAATGCGGAAAGTTCCAACGTCTCTCTTGAGCGATTGGGATTGGTGGGAGAAAGTGTTTCAACAAAAATTGGAGCACAAACCTCACTCGCATCACTCGACAATGCTCTTTATCGCGTGAATAGTGTTCGCGCTGATCTCGGAGCCATGCAAAACCGATTGCAATCGACCATTAACTCCCTTGCAATCAGTGATGAAAACTTATCAGCAGCCAATTCACGCATTCGTGATGCGGATCTTGCTCAGGAAGTTTCAGAAATGACTAAGAATAATATCTTGATGCAAGCGGGTATCTCGGTTCTTGGACAAGCAAATAATCAATCTCAAATGGCTCTCAAGCTTCTGGGATAAAATTAGATCTATATTCGAAAATAAGCTAAAATTCAGGGCCGGGAGAGTGACAAGGATGAGCACTCTCCCACCAGCCTGAATATTTTTAGGAGAAGCACTCATGAATACAAAACCAAAAGTTTTAATTGTAGGTGGCAATGGATTTGTTGGTTCATCTCTTACAAAAGCATTCGTAAAAAACTTTGAAGTGTTCAGCACCTATCACCGCTCTTACTCACCCATCAAAGGGGCACACTATCTTCCCCTCCCACAACTTTCAGAAAAGGATCGCTGCGATCGTTTGATCACCTCAGTTAAACCTGATGTCGTCATCTACTGCCTTGGCTCAAATAATGAACTTGAAGCCGAAAAAGACGCAAAAGCCACCCAAAACATTCACACCAGTGGAATCACCCACCTCATGCATTCGGCAGAAATGTCTAAGGCAAAATTTATCTATATCTCATCAGATTGCGTGTTTTCTGGAATCGATGGAAACTTCGGAGAATCGGATTCCACCATTCCTGCATCCCAACTTGGCAAAGCAAAAGTTGGGGCAGAGAACATGCTCAAAACTAGATCTCTCAATTATTTGATCATTCGTTGTGCTCCGCTATTAGGCAGGGGAACCTTGGATCATCCATCGTGGTTAGATAAGATCAGAGAAAAAATATTTCATGCAAAAAAAGTAACCATGCTTTCTCGCATGATTCAAAACCCTGTTCACGTTTCATTTTTGGCTGAAGTGTTAGAAAAGGCGATCGAAAAAGACCTCAGAAACAGGATTCTTCATGTGGGCGGACTCACCAAAATCTCTTCCTATGATTTAGCAAAAAAATTCATGAAGCAAATAGGACTACCTGCCGAGTTTATCGAATGCAGTGATTCAAACTTGATTTCAAGTCCGATAGATTACTCTTTGAATTTTACAGAAACATTATCTTTAGTCGAGGCTAAGCCCTTGCTCCTGGAGCAAAGCTTTAATCTGTTCTAGTAAAATCTTTTGATTGGGTTTTACCTTTTTTTGCTCTCTTGAAGAGCGAACAAATTCTGAGAAAAAATGTTTAGCTACTTGATCGCTTTCAACACTTTCAGAGCGATAAGTCCATCGAATGGCCCCAAAAGCACCCATTTGAGCTAAAATTTCATCCGCTTGCGGAATGATCAAATCTGTTTTGGTATTGATGTTCGCACTCACATGTTGATCATATGAAAATTGAATCACGCCGTGGGCAGTGTTCGCGATAATGAGCTTGATCCCATTACGATAGAGCATAAAATCCGCTGCACCTTGAGTGAGATTAAAAATTTTAATTTCTGAGAATTTTTTTCCAGCATCTGAAAAAGAATTAAAAGCGCGCACATATTCTTGAAAATAAGCACGAAGATCAGTTAAACAATCAACCGTACTTTCTTCAATAGCTTGCTCAGGAGCCGCTGTTTTATTTAATTGATAAAGGGCTTCTGCCTCGGGTGAAATTTCAACACGGGTTAAATCGTGTATCCAACCTGAGGAATCTGAAATGTGAATAGAGTCCTTATTTTTCATACGCAATTTAAGTTTAGGGAGAGTTAATGTGGAATGTCAATTTATTTTCATGAGATGAAAAATAGCTTAGGTACCAGTACGGACATTGGAGCCCCAGAGTAAAGTTACGTGGGCGCCGTATGCTCACTTTAGGCTTCCTACTCGAGGTAGGCATGCTCACCATGAGACAGGCACAGCCCCCTGGGTCAATGCTTGTCGGGTCCAGATGTGTATTGCACTGAACCTAAGCTTTATTTAGTATATCAAAAACACTTAATCGCCGCAATAAACTTTTTATATAAAATGTATGTAATAAGTTGTTTTTTGCTCATCTCAACCAGAACCAAACATTAGGGTTTACACGGCGTTAAATTCCTGACAATATTGTTTTACGCATGTCGGAAAAACATATGGCGAAAAAAATATTAGTAGCAGACGACAGTCTTACGATACAGAAAGTCATTCGTTTGGCGCTCTCAGGGGATGGCTATGAAATTCATACCGTTTCTGATGGGAAGGAAGCCCTTGAACAGGCTTCTCTTTTTCGCCCAGATATATTCATTATCGATGTATCCCTTCCACTTTTTGATGCCTATCAGGTTCGTGAACACCTCATCAACAAGCCAGACCTTAAAAACATTCCTGTAATTTTGATGTCTAGTGCATTTGAAAAAGTAGATGAAACACGCAGTAAGCTCTTGGGCTTTGCTGGTCACTTAATCAAACCTTTCGATCCATCTCATTTACGATCAATTTTATTATCCGTATCCAACCTCACTCCTGCAAATGATCCAGTCATGGCTACGATCAATACTCCTTTTACTGATAAAGATTACAGTCATGATTCTTTAGGACTCAATCTTCCGCCACTACAAAGCAGTCAGCACCAATCTTACCAAGACGATATGCAATCTCTCACTAAAAACACTTTCGAACTTAGCGGACTTGATCAACAAGAGTGGGGAATGATTGAACCAGGATTGGCTGATGATCATAAAACCAATACCTCTGAAGTGAGTGGATTTGAAATGGAACCCATCGCCCACGAAAACGTATCTTATTCGGACGGTTTTTCTGATTCTTCAAGTTCTAATGCATCTCCTCATCAATTCACGATTAGTTCACACGAATTAGAAGCCATGATTAAAATGGAAGTGGCTAAAACCTTAGAACAGATGCACGGCTCCATTCAAGAGCGCATCCAGCAAGAAGTGTTTTTATTCAATCAGCAACAACTTCCAGCACTTGCTGAAAAATTGCTCAAAGAAGAAATCCACAAACTTCTTTCTGAACCACCAGTATGATTAGAACCAATCGAACATCACTCGAGCCCCGTCCATGCATCGTTGAAATCAATGTTTCCAAATATGCCGAAGGATCTTGCATGATCAGCACGGGCGAAACTAAAGTATTTTGTACAGCAAGCATCGACGAAAACATTCCTTCTTGGATGAAGGAAAAAAACCGTCAAGCAGAGAAAAATGGTGAACCCAAAGCAGGTTGGATCACCGCTGAATATTCCATGCTTCCACGCGCTACCCATACACGCAATAAACGTGATCGTGAAAAAGTTTCAGGCCGTACCCAAGAAATTCAACGTCTGATTGGTCGCTCACTTCGCGCTATGATAAATTTAGAAAAGCTCGGCGAACGCCAAATCATCGTAGATTGTGATGTAATACAAGCCGATGGCGGTACACGCACGGCATCCATCACCGGAGCTTGCATTGCCGTAGGGCTAGCGATTTCAAAATTAGTAAAAGAAGGCAAAGTAAAGCCCGATGTTTTCATTGATACCGTTCAAGCCATCAGCGTTGGAATGATCGATGGTGAAGCCATGGTTGATCTTGATTACAATGAAGATTCTGCCTGTGATGTAGATATGAATTTTGTTCGCACTGGAAAAGGCTTATTTGTTGAAATTCAAGGCACCGGAGAAAAACGGGCCTTCAGTGAAGCGGATATGAAAAAAATGATGGATGGTGCACTCGTCGGACTCACCAAACTTCATCAAAAACAATTAGAAATCTTAAGCGCACACTTACCACTATGATTACTTTGGTTCATTCATGGAAAAAATTCTTATCCCTTGGCCTGGAAGAAGATTCGTTTTCATTTGATTGGACCGCTCGCGCTCTCCTCTCTGGAAACAAGGCACCATCTGAAAAAACCATTACAGCTCGATTGATTTCTAAATCAAACGGAATTTGGGCAGCCGATGCTGGCCTAAAAGCACTTGAAATTTTAAGTGCTGAAATGGGAATGCCTCTACAGATTAAAACCTTTGTTCGTGATGGTGAAACGTTAGAAGTAAAAAAAACCATCTGTGAATGGACAGGTTCTGCCAGTAGCGTTCTTGTTTTCGAAAGAACCTTTATCAATCTAGCCGCTTATTGTGGCGGAATTGCTACCCAAACCAATGCCCTGGTAAAAAAATCTAATTCGGCTGGATTAAAAAATGCTCCTCGCATCACCGGCACTAGAAAAACATTGCCAGGATACCGTGAGTTAGCGATTCAAAGCACATTAATTGGTGGCGCTCACCCTCATCGCTTTAATTTAAGTGGCGGCCTTCTCCTGAAAGAAAATCACATTGCAGCCGCTGGCAGCATTGCAGCTGCAGTAGCAAATGCAAAATCAGTAGCCCCTCATTTACTCAAAATTGAGATTGAAGTGAAAAACATTACCGAACTGAAGGAAGCAGTTTCTGCTGGTGCAGAAGTGATCATGCTTGATAATTTTTCACCAGATCAAGTTCGTGAAGCAGTGAAATTGAAACCATCAAATGTACTATTTGAAGTTTCCGGAGGAATCAACGAATCCAACATTGATCAATATTTGATTGAAGGTTTGGATGTGATCTCTGTGGGCAGCATTACCCACTCTGTGAAATCGATTGATTTGTCATTATTGGTATAAACTTTATATTCTGCACATCACTAAAGCATCCATTACTTTGGCTTTAAGTTGATCAAACTCTGCATAACCAAGTTTTTCAACACAATTTTTTACTTCTGGCGTTAATTCTTTTCCATCCACTTTTCCATAAGGAAGAGTTGTATAAAGATGTTCATACACTTTAGACATCTTGTTCAGCACACGAACCCCGTAACCAATGAGCATGGAATCAAGAGCATTTTCAAGCGCAGCAATAGGAGCAACATCTAGTGATGAGTCGCAACTTAAAACACTCGCTTTAAAATGTTCTGTGGCAATGATCGCGCGATCGTAGCAATACTCATTAGCAAAAGCCTGATTTGAAACAAATAAAATACCGATCATTAATAGTTTTTTCATATTATTCTCCTAAAAGTTCTGCGCAAGTCGCGATTTGTAAATAGTCATGTGTTTTATTCAAAAAACGGAGTGAGAGTGGGAAAAAAGCTCCTTCAAAGTGGTCAGCAAAAGAACTTTTATTATTTTCTAAATTAATAACCGAGAGACCACAATAATCACCATTTGCTTCATTGAAACAGTTTTCACTTGCGGTAAAGTTTGATTCTTCTTTGTTTTTAGTGATTTGATAACCCCGCTTTTTAAGTACTTTCTTTATCCGATTGGTGAGGGAGGTACCCTGCATCTGATCAAAATCATACACAACACAACCCGAGCTGGTATTCGCTATGGCGGGAAATGAGAAATTCATGATCATCAGCACATAAATTAGAATAAATTTTTTAATCAATTTTGTTAAGTTCATGAGGTACTTCTAGCCCAATCATTAGAAAAGTTAAAATGAACAATTTGCATTACTCGATGAATCTCATTCATGCATCTAAACTCCCCGCACCGATCTAACATCTTCTACAAATAAGGATTGTGTTGATCCATTAATTTTCACTAGCAATTCACCGTACTTACCCAATCCCTGAACGAAACCAAGTTGTTTTTTTGCATTCAAATCTTGAAGCCACTCTACAGGGTCACCCTGCTTAAAAAGTGCATGAACTTCATAAAAATTTTGCACTTCTGTTACTGAAATAGAATTTGATAAATGAAATAGAATTCTTTCTAAAACGGGAACGGGCTTTAAGCTTATACCCAACTCTGAAATACTACCCACTTCTTGGTTTTCTAAAACTGGTGTGGTTGCTAAATTTAAACCAATACCAACCACAATTACATTTCCTCTTTTTTCACACAAAATTCCTGCAATTTTTTTTGATCGATGAATCCACAAATCATTTGGCCATTTGAGTTGAATGAGTTTGTCATCAACCCCTAAATCAACAAGTGACTTTAATACACAAACACTGACCCAATGTGGAATCCAGGTTAATTCTGAAAAGGGAAAATTTCTGAGTAAAACAGAAACCAGTAAATTGCCTTCACCCGATATCCAAGCTCGATCGTTACGTCCCTTCCCAACAGATTGCCTCTCAGCAATAACATAATAGCCATGGGGCAAATCTGGAGTCATTTCAAACTTATCTTTTAGTAAAATTTGAGTGCTTCCGATTTCCTTATGTTTTTCTCCCTGAATGAGCATAATCCACTAATTTCATTGATTGATTATTTTATTTATTACACAACGATTGTTGACCAAACTAACACAATACTGTATAAATGGCAACACGATGGTCATGCACAAACACATAAAAACTCTTGCTGCTATTTTGATTTTATTGCCATCGCTTGCGCTCGCACAAGTCATGCAGCGCACCTCTTGTTACGTACCACTAGATGAAAAAAGCAGTGCTCCTTCTATCGACTTGCTCACACCAGATGGAAACCCTATTGATCGGGATCAACTCATTGATTCAATCAATGCTGGGGAAGACACTTCAAAGCTTGAGCCACAATTAAGTGACTTTTATGTTAAAAATGGACTCTCAACGGTAGAATATAATGTTGTTTTTCCGACAGATGAAAGCGCTTTAAAGAACGCCTTCCAATTTGACTCCTACTCTTCGGTTAACCATTTAACGAGAGCAAGAATTCTTGACACTCAAAACTCAAATACTCCCTACAACATGACGGTAACTTATGATGTGAATGCCGCTGTAGCGAGAAATGCCCTACTTCGTAAACTTGGCTACAACATTCCTTCACCAAAATTGTATAGAAAACTAACTGTTAAATTTGATGATCTAGATACCCGCAATGAGTTTTTAACTGAAATCACAAAAGGCAGAGATCCGGGATCATGGGTGAGTGGCGGAGCAGAGGAAGTAAACAAAAAGAACCTCACGATCACTTTTATCAACGTTGCACTTGAATCTGCTCTTATTGTAAACATTCCACCAATGCACTGGGGAATTTTTGAACCCAAAGTTCTTCAATCCAGACGCCCATTTAGAGCACTCCTCGCACCACTCTCACTCCTAGATATTGACGAGAGTGTGAATATGTATTCCTATGAGCCCGCTAAAATTGAAAATAATGCATTAGTTTTTTCAAGAGTGAATGCAAATGCATTTAAAAACGAAACTTCGCTAGGTGATATTAAATGGATTGCTAAAAAAATTGCAAAATTAACACGTGAAGATTGGGTCAGTATTATTAGAGCGGGTCAATATCCAGCCGATATTGAAGCTCTCATCGTTGAAAAAACGATTGGTAGAACCGATCAACTGATGGCTCTACTACAAATTAAAGAGCTCACCCCCCTCCCCTACAATCCCTACCTAACTTACGGAAACATTATTAACGGTAAAGCCTATCAAGCTCATTATGATGGCTATCCCCAAGTATTTACCTATGGTGATCCACTCAATCCGCTGAGAACATCTGAGCTAGCACGTTATTTCGGGATGGAATTCATTTCTAATGGAATTAAGTTTGCATTAGATAAAGCAGATACTTATTTACAAGTTCTCACATCCTCAAAATATATCACCGCACACTCTCAAAAGTTTATGCAGGATATTTTGGAGCACTTTCAAAACAATCCAAACGAACCATACATTCAACCACTCTCTGTTTGGGGTGGTCCAATCGCAGGTGGAGGCGTGACTGCAAACCGAAGTGTGGTCACAGGAACTTATTACGGTAGCACTAGCCCAGTACAAATGGTGGATAGCATTTCAGTTAATGCAAGAATTGGCGCTTTTCTTGGAATCTCGGGAATTAAGAGTGTTGGGGTTAGTGTTACTCCAACCGTTTCTTACAACCGCACTTATGTTCACGTAAGACCAATCGAAGATATTAAAACTGCACTCAAAAGCAACTGGAGTAACGTTGCAGTTCCATTCTCCATGTTAAAAATTAGTAGAGTTTTACTTCAAAAAGAAGGCGAAAAATCAGAAACCACTATTGATAACTTCTTAAGCGAAATGAAAACAGGGGAAATGTTTATCATTACTGATGGATACACTATTTCAAATAACACCATGGTTGGTATTCCGCTTGGCGCTATACTGGGCTTCATTCCATTTTTTAGTAAAGTTTCTGAAACAATCAACGCCACCAATCAATATGCGATCACCTCTAGAACTACCATTTATAAATCTGATAAAGGCTTACAGGTTTATGTGAGCAAGGTGAAAGCTAAAACAAATGGTATTAGTGCTGACACTAATTTTTTCTTAAATCTTTTTACTATTGATACTTCAAAGTTAAATGGTAACGCTCAAACTGATGCTTTTGTATTTCCAACAGAATTTACTTCAGACACTGATAAAACAAATTTTCTTACGGGCATTCGCTCTCTTCTTAGAAGAAATAACTCAGATCCAATTGAACAAAACTTTAAACCATATGATTTAGAACACGAAAGCAATGGTCAACGCATTAAGTTTAAAATCGGACCTTGGCAATGGAGCAGACGAGAAACCCTCAACCGCTTAGACATCACGCCTCCCATCGATGTGGATGGAAAATATAATGCTGTAGAAAACAAAAGAACAGTAATGCAAGGTCAAATCACCAAAATCGGCGGATGGGATTTTTATGGATTTTTTGGCAGCATTTTAAATCACTTCTATTCATTCATTAATCTTGGTGGTGGATCTAAGGGTGATGATCCATCCAGTAATTTTATGGGTACTTCTAAAAGCCTGATTGTGAGTACAGAGCTTGAAACAACCGACACCCGCACAAATAATACCGTAGTTAAAGTTCAGCAAACCTATGCCGGTTGGACTATGGGAAAGAAAAAGCTATTAAAGCTTTTGGATGTCGTTGGCGAAAAACTTCATCAATTTAATCCGAACGGTGGCCTCATTGATAAAGATTCTTTTGCTCAAACAAAAAAAGTTCAAGCCTATAACGTAATTTGGAACTTATCCATTTACGAAGAAGGCGTTCAAAGACTTTTAAACGTTTTAAACTCTGATGTTTATGACTCCAAAGCCGCTACTAATTTCATGGCTAATCTAATGGGTATGGATGAGTATAAGAAATTTTGCTCAGACCACGAACTTACTGTTGGTTTTTACAATGGCCCTATTCCTATTGATTCAGAGGATGATTTTGAAAATCAAGTTTTTGATACTTCTAAGGGTCAAACAACCATGATCGGTTGTGTAACACCTTGGATGAAAACCATTTTCGATCTTCGTGAAAAACTAAGTCATCACAGCGAGGCTTTTGTGCAAAATGTCCACGACGAAGGAATTGCTCAGGAAAAGATTCATTGGATTAATAAAGTGCTTGTGAAACTGGAAGCGGAACTTGATTTATCTCTTCTCATCAAATGGGTAGGAACTGATGAATCTTATTTTCAAGTGAGTGTTGCAGGATACAGAAAAGGCGACGAACGCGCTCAAGATGACCAAGGAAGATCTACTTACTTCTCTAATACTGTTGGATCCATCAATAATGACATTCGAAGCGGACCAATTGATGATATTTCTAGATCCAGCCAAATCACTCAACATGAGTTAACCGCGAGGTATTTATCAGATGGTTTCTAATACTTTACTCGCACTAACATCATTATACTGGGGTGTTCACAATGTGGGCGAACCTCAACGCATTAATATCGATCATTTTACTTCTGGTTACGTGATGGGGGTTTCAGGTGAAGACATTCAATCACCAACTCCAATTTCCAGTTCTTCAAAAATTATCGTTGCTGTTTTAGATACAGGGATTGATTCTAATAATCCCGCACTTAAAGGTGTTTTGGCTGGTAAGGGTTATAATTTTGTAAATAACAATGACGACACCACCGATCTACACGGTCACGGTACTCATATTTCTGGAGTGATCGCCACCCAAGTAACTCAAAATGCTCTAATCTTACCTGTAAAAGTTGTACAAACCGGACCAAACGCGCCCATTCGTCCTCAAGGCGTTGAGGCAGGTGGAGGTACCGCCCTAACTGAAAATGTCGCTAAAGGAATTGTTTACGCAATTCAAAATGGTGCAAAAGTAATTAACCTTTCACTCGCATGGCCTGAATCAATCCGTTCGAAAAAAATGGATGAAGCAATGGCCCTAGCAGAACAAAGCAATGTATTGGTGATTGCATCCGCAGCAAATGATTCAACAGCGGCTAATTTATATCCTTGTATCTATTCTAATACGATTTGCGTAGGTGCTCATGGACCAGATGGAGCAATGACTTACTTCTCAAATTATGGCTCAATGGTAGACATCTTAGCTCCTGGTATCGCTATTTTAAGTACATGGCCAATGAACATTCCTCCAGTTACTTATGCGGGGCAAATCGGTTATGAGTTCAGAAATGGAACATCAATGGCTTCCCCATTTGTTGCCGGAGCTGCTGCTGAACTTTTATCAAGAGGCTACAGCGCTCAAGAAACAAAGAACCGTTTACTTTTGGGTGCTCGTGGAACTAGAAGCGAAAGCCTTTATAATACTTCTGTAGTGGGAAAATTTACTAAGGACAATAAAAATGAAGGTAAATTCACTAGATTTGGAAATCTCGATATTACGCGAGCTCTTCAAGTAGAACTTCAGTCTCTCATTTTACCCTTGAATAAAGCTAAAAATGAAATTCAATGGAACGGGATAGATCCAAGTATCACTAAAAATATCGAATGGAAAAACAACTGGAAAAATGCCAGGAACATTAAAATCTCTATAAAAAATCAAACCTTTAACTTCGTGACTATCGGTGAAGGCGAAAAGATCATTACACCATTTTTAATCAATTTAAATAGTACTTCAGACAGTAGCTTTAACGAAATTGCGACCATTGAAGCAGACGAGGAAAATGGATCTCACTCTCTGAGAAAAATCCCTCTCTCGTTTTCAATCAGTAGAATCATCTCTCCCACCACGATACCCACAAATGCAGATCGCTATGTATTTCAAGGAATAGATCCTAAAGAATACTCTTCTTTTAGAAGTGTGGTGAATGCTGATAATTCCAAAGATCGCGAAATATATCTCCTCCGTAAAAGCGAAATCGTGCTAACAAGAAGAGGATTAGAGATTGGCCGAAATTCTTTTGCGAATATCACGGAAGATAAAATCTTAAATCTTTACCGTCTTGATCAGAACACCTATTCTCTCATTTCCACAATTCAAAACAGGGGCGAGCCTCGTCCTGTTTTTATGATTAAAACCCTAAACGAAAAACTAGAGCTACAATCGGAAATTAAACTAGGAACTGATATCACTGTTTTAAATGAGAAGTTTATTTGGAAAAAGTCCAAAACAGGCAATTCACTACTTTGGCTTTCAATTGGTATTACTCCTACACTAGAAAAGCCAGCCTATGATCCTTGGAATAAAGACGCTAAAGACATTCCGGTTTCTAGAGTTTACTATTTAGAAGGCAAAGATCTTCACTCCATTCATTTGACAGACAATGAATTACCACTTCAACTGCTTCCGAATGGAGACTTACTCATCGCAAAAGGAAATGGATATTTTGCTCAATATCTCGTTTTATCCATTGATCTCACTCAAGAACAAAAAATCATAAATCGTCGTGAAATTTCTTCACTAAGCTATCGAATGCTCATCGGTTTAGATGGCACCAACAAGGTTTTAAACCTCGATGGTACAAATAGTAATTCTGTAATGATGGTTGGTGCTTCATCACCGGGAAATCTTCGCACAACTACAATTGATTCAAGCAGTGCGAGCATCGGAGTAGACACTATTTTAAAACGCGAAAACACGCTCGATTCCTTAATGACTGTATCTGGTGCCTTTACTAATTCTTCAGATCAGTTTCTTTTTGCACAAACTCATTATGATATGCGCTTTTTCAGTTCACTCTCAACTGAAACAAATTCGCTTTCTCTCAATCGCTATAGCTATATTCCGTCTATGTATTTTGCCAGAACCTTTTTCCCAATTTTAGCTAAAGATGAAAGCAATCACGGAATACCTGCGATCTACATCCAAGCGTCGATTGCAAACTCTAATGTTTCAGAAATTATTTTAGGAAATCCTAAAAATGGTGCAATTAAAAAACCGGCACTTTTTCATTTTGAAACATCTGCAGAATGTTCGGCAATGGGAAATGTTATTCAAGCAACAGAAGTAGATCCAACCAAACAAGTTTTCATCTGTGGCAAAGAAGTGATCATGGTTCCAATCGTTATTCAGAATTAGTAATAGGAAATGATTTTAATCATTTCCTCTATTGATTCATAAAAAGGTGCATCTTCTTCAAAGAATGGAACTTTTTTTCGTATGTCACTTCTTATCTTTTCAAGTTTAGGAGTTGTCTTTAGTGGGCGAAGCAAATCCACACCCTGTGTTGCTGCCATCAGTTCCATAGAAAGCACTCTTTCTACATTTTTAATCACCACTAAACATTTTCTAGCTGCCCATGCGCCCATACTCACATGATCTTCCTTATCGGCTGAAGTGGGGATAGTGTCCACGGATGCTGGATGACAAAGTGTTTTATTCTCACTCACGATACTTGCAGCAGCCACTTGCACGATCATAAAACCACTATTAATTCCTGATTTTTCGATCAAAAAAGCGGGTAAATCAGAAATGGCGGGATTCACTAATTTTTCAATT
The DNA here is from genome assembly GCA_947372355.1 of Bdellovibrionales bacterium. Classification (GTDB taxonomy): domain Bacteria; phylum Bdellovibrionota; class UBA1018; order UBA1018; family CAIMNF01; genus CAIMNF01. Next base: position 56,239 of record CANBTI010000008.1, read on the forward strand.
CTTTGTTCTGAAATGCTTCCAATTTCAGCCATTGCTATAGCCAAGTAATCCATACCTAACGCCAAGTATTGGCCGTGAAAATTTCCACCACTTAAAATTTCACCCTCTTCAGGAAACACCAATGGATTATCAGTTACAGAATTAATTTCTCGCTCTACCGTTTCACGTACAAACCGAATGGTTTCAAGTGTAGCCCCATGAACTTGTGGAATACAGCGAAGACTATAAGGATCTTGAACGCGACCACAATCTTCATGGCTATTTGCAATTTGACTCTTCTTAGGATGGCCAAGGAGGTCTCTTAAAATTTTTGCGACTTCAATTTGTCCTGGATGTGGTCTAACGGCTTGAATTTTCGAATCAAAAGCAGTGGTCGTTCCCCGAAGTGCCTCGAGTGTCATTGCACTTGAAATATTTGCCACTCGAAATAAGCGCTCAGATTCTAGCACTGCAAATGTTGCAAGCGCAGCCATAAACTGAGTTCCGTTGATGAGGGCTAATCCTTCTTTAGGACCAAGTGTAACTGGTTTTAACTTTTTAAGTTCAAGTGCCTTTTTTCCAGAGATTAATTTTCCACCTACATAAGCTCTACCTTCACCAATTAATACCAAAGCCAAATGCGCAAGAGGTGATAAATCACCGCTCGCTCCAACACTTCCTTGTTCTGGAATCCAAGGAGTAATGTCAGAATTTAAAAGATGAATTAAAGCCTCTACCAATTTAACGCTTACACCAGAATGACCTTGAGTTAATGTTGAGGCCCTCAACAAAACCATTGCCCTAACTTTTTCGCGAGATAATGGTTCACCGGTACCCACTGCATGAGAGCGAAGTAAATTTAATTGTAACTGCGCAAGATCTTGATCTTCTACTTTTACATTTGATAAAATACCAAAGCCGGTATTGACTCCGTAAATTACCTCACCTGATTTTGATCTTTTTAAAAGATAATCGTGGGCCTTTTTTATCTTAATTTTTGCAAAACTGGAAAGTTTTACTTTTTGATCTTTGGAGGCAACATTGAACACATCTTCAAGAGTTAATTTTGATTTACCAATTTCAAGTGCCATTTTATTTAATTGCCTGTTCTAGTTTTTGAAAGGATTGTGCTCTGTCTTTTTCACTAAAAACAGCAGAACCCGCAATGAAGATTTCCACTCCTGCTTTTTTTGCTTCCACAATTGTGGTTAAATTAATTCCGCCATCAATAGATATTTTAAAAGAATAAGAATGTTCCAGTTTTTGTTTTGAAAGCCAACGCACCTTCTGAAGGGCAGATGGCATGAATTTTTGTCCACCAAATCCTGGTTCTACGCTCATCACTAATACTAAATCTAATTTTGAGAGCAGTGGTTCAATCATTTCTATCGGAGTGTTGGGCTTAATAGAAATTCCTGCCTTTTTACCTAAATGATGTATTTGATCAATCAACATTTCGGCATTGGATGCTGCCTCATCATGGAAAGTGATCCAATCCGCGCCAGCCTCTGCAAACCATGGGATCATTTTTTCAGGTTCATTCACCATTAAATGACAATCTAAAATCATTTTTGTTTTTACTCTCAGCGCCTCAACCACTATTGGTCCAATGGTCAAATTAGGTACAAAATGTCCGTCCATCACATCGATATGAATTATTTTTGCACCAGCCGCCTCTACTTCAGCAACCTCGGCACCTAAACACGAAAAATCTGCTGATAAAATTGATGGTGCTATCATTTTATAATCTCCATAGGAAAGTTTAAATTTCTGTTTTTTAATCCATTTAAAAAGTCATGCGAAGAAATGGCCTTTTTACCCTCTTCTTGGATTTCAGTAATTTCATAAGCTCCATCCGCGCATTGCATGTATAAAGATGGCTCTCTCTTGAACAACTCGCCCACCTTTGCTGGATGATTTATTGAGCTGGGTTTTCCTTTTTTAATTTTTAACTTCATCCCGCTCGAAGTTTCAATTTTTGTTCCGGGCCAAGGATTTAATCCTCTAACCTGAAGATCAATTTCTTTTGTGGTTTTCGATGGATTTACAACTTCCATTTCTTTGGTGAGTTTGTGAGCGTAGGTTACTAATGATTCATCTTGTATTTTTGGGTGTATAGTTCCACTCGAAACGCCATTTAAGGTTGGAATAATTAATTCTGCGCCCATTTCACTCAAGCGGTCATGCAGGGTCTGAGCAGTATCTTCATCAGAAATATTGGTTTTAGATTGTAATAAAATATCACCCGCATCTAGTTTTGGAACAATTTTCATTGTCGTGATTCCCGTTTCAGAATCTCCAGCAAGTAAGGCTTGATGAATGGGAGCGGCGCCCCTCCACCTTGGCAACAATGATGAATGAATGTTGATGCAGCCAAATTTAGGGGCTTCTATCACTGGTAGTTTTAAAATTTGACCGTAAGCCACAATGACAAAAAAATCTGCGCCAAATGATTTTAGTTTTTCAACTTCATCCGGTAAAGATACCTTTTCTGGAGTGAAAACAGGAACGCCATATTCAATGGCGATTTTTTTTACTGGAGAATGCTGCATTTGAAGCCCTCGTCCTACTGGCTTATCTGGCTGCGTATAAACGGCGAGAACTTCTGTTTCAATTAAAAGTTTTTTGAGGGTTGGCACTGCAAATTCAGGAGTGCCCATGAATACAATTTTTAATTTCATCTTGATGAGCCTCTTCTTGCTTTAATTAATTTCTTTTTTGCAAAATCTTTTTTTAGTGAACTTAAGCGATCAATGAAAAGTGTTCCCTCTAAATGATCAAGTTCATGCTGAATGCAAACTGATAAAATGCCTTCAGCGCTTAACTCTTTTTCTAATCCATCAATGTTTTGAAATCTTAGTTTAATTTTATCCGCACGCTTCACCTCAGAGCGAAAATCTGGAACCGATAAGCAACCTTCACGGGTAATAGTTGAACCTTCTCGATAGATGATTTCAGGGTTGATGAGAATAATTGGATTTTTTTTCTTCATTTCAAGATCTGGATCGGGGGCGCGCTCATCATCTTCATCGCGTGTATAATCCACATCAATCACCACTAGGCGCTCTAATACTCCAACCTGATTTGCTGCAAGTCCGATCCCTGGAGCTTCATACATGGTTTCCAACATGTCTTCGACCAACTGGTAATAGCTTTTTTCTACTCTTTGCACTGGCAACGCTTTTTGAGCTAAAACAGTATCTGGGAAAGTATAAATTTTTAATTTCGGCATTTTTCTTTCCTTTCTACGGCATTCTTTTTAACAAAATTGCAGCCAATATACCAAATACAATTGAGGGTAACCACGCGGCCAACACTGGAATAACCATCCCGTTTTGTCCAAATGAAAGGCATACTGAGTAACTTAACCAGTAGAAAAACGTAATCACCATCGCCATGGTAAGATCTCTACCCAACCTTCCCTCTCTGGTACGACTCACCGAAAACGGCAATGCAAGAAGGCACATAATGAGGGGAATAAAACTCAAACTAAATCTTGAATGCAGTTTTACTTCAAACGCTTTTGAATCAATTCCGCTTTTTTTATTCCGGTCAATAAAGCGAATCAACTCTTTAATTCTGAGTCGATCCACTTCTTTTTCAATCACCTTAAAATCTTTAGGGCTTTCTTTGATTTTTAAAATGTGTTTTTTAAAGGGTTCTACTACTGGATATCCCGTATCCGGATCAAAGTGTGTTGACTTACCTTGGGAGAGATCCCAATCGGTTCCGTTAAAGGTTGCAAACTCAGCCTGTAAAAATTCAACTAAATTAAATTCACTTGAGAACACATAAACACCCACTCCAAAAATGCGATCCGTCTGTGGATCAAATGAACGAAGGTTGTAAATTAAATTATTGGATCGGTACCAAATCTTATCTTGTTTCACATCTAGAAAGAAATCCTGTTTCTTTTTGATTTCTCTCCAATAGTACAAACTTTTCTTTTCATGAAAAACTGGCAAAATTCGATCTTGGGCAACCAGTGAAAAACAACAAAGTACAAATACAATGGGGATCAACACTCCCAACATTTGCATTAAACTGATTCCAATCGAATGACAGGCGATCAATTCATTGTTTCGACTAAGCGTAGAAAAGGTTAAAACCGTAGCGATCAGCGTCGCTGGTGGAGCAACCATTACCATCATCCTTGGCAAATCATAAAAGCTATAAATCAATAATTGATTCAAAGGGAAGTCATTCATCTGGGTAATGATGCTTTGAAAGAAAAAGAGCCCCGTTAATCCCAAAAGGGACAACAT
>CANBTI010000009.1 GCA_947372355.1 Bdellovibrionales bacterium
ATAATTATTTTTTGTTGGTATCAATCTTGCTTGTAAAAACACTGAGTGACCAAAAAACTAAGCTTCGGCCTGAAAACGTTTTCAAAAAATCCAGACTCAACCACAAACAAAGCCGCACGAAAATCTTTAAGCGTCAATTCATTGTCGAAAATTTCTGATCAGATGAGTAGAATCGCGCAAGGTGAAAATATTTACCGAGTTTCTTTTGCCCTTTGTTTTTTACTCAGCTCTTGGTTTATTGCAGATATCTTTGCTTTGCTTTTTGAAAAATATCTACCTTCACCTCCTGTTTCACCACTGAGCATGCGCTCTCGTTCGGCGATCATGGCATTTCCAAGTGATTATGATGTCATCGGCAACAGAAATCTATTTTCAAGCAAGGTGCCGAAAAAAACCAGTAACGATATTGATATGGAAGCAGAGCCAACACTCAGCACACTCCCTTTGCAATTAATTGGTACGGTGATTTTTAATGATCCAACCAGATCACTGGCTGCTATTCAAGATAAAGGCGATAGCAAAATGTTTCCCGTACGTATGGGTGATGAAATTGAAGGAAAAGTACAGATACTAAGAGTAGAAGCGCGCAAGGTTATTTTCATCAACACTCAAAGTCGCAGAAAAGAATTCATAGAAATTCCTGAAGATCCGGCAATGAAAATTACTAAAAACGTAAGATCCACCAAGGCAGCTGGAAATATTACTCAGGTGGAAGAAAATAAATTTGTAGTCAAACGTGCCGAATTAGATGCACAAATGGCTAACTTCAACACACTCATCACTCAAGCTCGCGCAGTCCCTGAGATGGTCGGAGGCCAAATGGTTGGATTTCGTTTAATGCAGATACAACCTGGAAGTTTTTATTCTAAAATCGGCTTAAAAGAACAAGACGTGATCAATTCAGTCAATGGCGAAAAAATTACAGATGCTGCCAAGGCATTATCAGTATTGCAAGAACTCAAACACATGAATTCGTTAGATCTCGGAACAACGAGAGATGGCAAAGAGGTGAATTTAAATTATGACATCCAATAATCAATCAAAAAATACAACTCCCGTAATTACTCCTGCACATCCAAGTGCGATGATGCCAATCTGGTCTACAAGACTCAGTTTTGTTTTCGGACTTTGCGCCCTACTTGGCATTTTACTTTTAATTTTTTCTGAAATCGGATTTGCACAGGGCTTTCGACCAGGAAGCGGACCTTCCATTGGTAGTCCAATTCGTGATGATAGTTTTGATGATGAAGATTTCGAAGATTTTGATGAAAATAATGATGTACCTGCAATGCCATCAAAACCTTCAAGACCAATGGCAGAACCTAGAGCGGGAAAATTCGAACCTAATTCTGGTGGAGGAAATGCTGGCGGAAACAATAGTGGCGGTATCAGTATCGGTGGATCTCAAGGCGAAGCACCAACAACAGAATTAAAAAGAAACAAAAAAGGTTTTGAGCTGAGCGGCCCCGGAACAGATAGAAGTTTAATCAGCAAAAATCAAGCACCTACCCTTCCTGTAGATACAGAAAGTGGAGATGGAATTCCTGCGAGCAAAGAAGTGATCACAGATTTTAATTTTCCAGATGCAGATATCATGGATATCGCAAAAACATTGGGTAAACTCACTGGAAAAAATTTCATTTTAGATAAAGAAGTAAAGGGTCGAGTTTCCATTATTTCAAATTCTCCAATTACAGTGAGTGATGCGTGGAGAGCGTTCCTCACTTCTTTGGATATGAATGGTCTTGCCATAGTTCCAACAGGAAAATACTTGCGGATTATGCGTCAAAACGATGCAAAAGGTAAGAACGTTCGACTTTACTCTAATTTACGCGCACCCAATACAGATGCACTCGTAACTAAGATTTTTAAAATTAAATACATCAGTGCTAAAGAACTTGAAAACGTAATCCGAACTTATGCAAATATGGGTGCACGTATTTATGGATTTGAACAAACCAACACATTGATCATCACCGATACCGGCTCAAATATCGAAAAAATCGCAAAAATGATCGCATTCCTCGATGTCGAAGGTTTCGATGCTGGGATCGAAGTGATTCCGGTGAAGTATGCTTCTGCCGTGGAATTACAAAAATTAATTGATAGTCTCCTTCCCGGCACTCAAGCAAACTTTCAAGGTCGTCCAGGAGGATTTAGTGCTGGTGGTGGAGCTGCAGGCGGACGCGGTGCTGGTAACTTTACTGCACGCAGAACTAAACAAGGTGGTTTCGTAAATACAATCATTCCTGATGAACGCACGAATACTTTGATTGTTCACGCCAATCCAAAAGGTGCCGAAGAAGTTCGTGATCTCGTTGCTCGTCTCGATCGAAAACTTCCTCCCTCTGCGGGTGGTGGTAAAGTACATGTAGTTTATCTTCAATTCGCAGAAGCGGAAGACATGGCAAAAACTTTGAGCAACTTTAGTCAAAATTCAAAATCAAGCAACTCCGGATTTCCTGGTGGCGGTGGTTTAGGACTAAATCCAAATGAAGGTGCCCTATTTGAAGGTCAAATCAAGGTGTCTGCTGATAAATCGACCAACTCTTTGGTAATCACCGCATCCCCTTCAGATTATGTAACTTTGCAACGAGTGATTAACAAACTCGATATTCCACGCGACCAAATCTACGTTGAAGTGGTGATCATGGAAATGAACATGCAAAGACAAAATGATTATACAGCAAATATTTTAGGACCAAAGGGAACCACCATTGCTCCCACAAATGATTTGTTCACAAATTTAATTAATCCTGCCTCCATGGCCACACAAAAAGGATTGGTTTTACGCTGGGCTGATACCAAGAATACAACTAACATGAGTATTCCTGGAACATCAGGTGCAAACTCAACGATTGCGGTACCAAATCTTGCTGTGCTTTTAAAGGCACTTCAAACTTATTCGGGAGCAAATATTCTTGCAACTCCTCAACTCATGACAATGGATAACTCCGAAGCCGTGTTTGAAAGTACCGATAAAGTACCTGTTCCAAAAATCAATAATGCAGGATTAGGAATTCAAACTACTTCATTTGATTACATGAGCGTTCCTTTGAGCATTAAAATCAAACCTCAATTGAATAAAATTTCTAATTTTATTAAAATGGACATTAAAGCTAAAATTAGTGATTTCTCCAATCGCTCACTAGAAGCTGCACCTGCAACTCTGGAGAGAAATGCTGAAACTAGCGTAATGGTATCAGATACCGATACGGTTGTATTAGGTGGATTAACTCGTGATAAAAGCACAGAGATCATGAGTAAAGTTCCACTTTTGGGTGACATTCCAATTTTGGGTTGGTTGTTTAAATCAAAAACTTCAACTGTGGAGAAAACCAATTTAATGATTTTCATCACTCCAAAAATTATGCGTCAGCCTGAAAATGTACGCATGGTACTGGATAAAAAATTAAAAGAGCGCGATGAATTCGTAGAACGTGCATTCGGCGGAGAAGATTATCACCGTGAAGCTCGTAATAAACTGATTCGCGGTTTACCAGATGTAAAAAACATCACCAACTACAACACGAGAAGAATTTTAAATCTTGATGATGAAGAAATGGTGAAGGAAAATGCAAAAGAAGCCGCTGCTCGTAGTGGTGATCCAATACCAGTAGAAGGAAAAGATACACTCACTCTTCCTGCTGCCGATGTAATACCATCTGCAAATCCTCCGATGGCACCACCCGTAGCACCTCAGCCACCTGCTCCTCAAAGTTTACCGGCAAACCCTGGAAATAAAAATCCTGTGCCAAGCGGAAACGATCCATTTGCACCCATCACTGCTCCTGGAGGAAATCCGTGAGAGAAAGAAAAGCACCGGAGCGCTTAGGAGAGATTCTTCTCAAGCACACTTCACTTAAATCAGAACAGCTAGAAAACGCGTTGGCAGATCAACGCGAAAATGGCGGTTTATTGGGTGAGATACTACTCCGGAACAATTATATTCTTCCTCACGAAATCATGAAGGCACTTTGCATTCAACTTGGGATGCAATTTGTCGATGATTTAAAACCAAATGATATAGATCCAAACTTAGTTTCAACTCTTCCCATCAACTACGCAAAAACAAAGGAAGTGATTCCACTTTTTCAATCAGAAGATAGTATTGGAAAAATTTTAACCATTGCTGTTTCTGATCCCTTTAATTCTACCATTGCAGAAGATATACAAGCACTCACTGGTTTTAGAGTAAAAACAGTGGTGAGCACATCGATGAGAATTCAAGATGCGATCAATCGTGTTTATGAAAGATCGACTGCTCAAATTGTGGGTGATATCGAGGGAGAATTTGCTGAAGATTTAGATTTGGAAGGTCCTATTGATATCTTGGAAGCAACGGAAGACGATGCTCCAGTCATTAAATTTGTAAACTCTCTCCTTTTTCGTGCGGTAAAAGAAAAGGCTTCTGATATCCACATTGAACCATTTGAAAAAGAACTGGTAGTTCGCTTTCGTATCGATGGCGTTCTTTATGATATCATTCGCCAACCTAAAAGAGCGCATGCTGCAATTTCTTCACGCGTAAAAGTAATGGGGCAACTCGACATTGCCGAAAAAAGACTTCCGCAAGATGGACGTATTAAGATTAAGCTCGCGGGTAAAGATGTGGATATTCGTCTTTCAACCGTTCCCACTACGCATGGCGAACGTGTGGTCATGCGTATTCTAGAGCAAAGTGGAACTCCGCTTGAATTGGGAACCTTAGGATTTTCTCCTCGTTCAGTTGAAGCCATTGAGAAAATTATTCAAAAAAAATATGGAATTATTCTAGTAACGGGACCAACGGGCTCGGGTAAATCTACAACCCTATCTTCTTGCCTGGTGATTTTAAATTCACCGGAACGAAATATTATGACCGTAGAAGATCCCGTCGAGTATCAAATTCAAGGGATCAATCAAGTACAAGTAAATACAAAAATCGGACTCACCTTTGCCAGCTCACTTCGAGCATTCTTACGTCAGAATCCAGATGTAATTATGGTTGGGGAAATTCGTGATAAAGAAACAGGCGAAATTGCGATCAATGCATCACTTACGGGTCACTTGGTTTTATCCACTCTTCATACGAACGATGCACCAGGAGCAATCACCCGTTTAGCAGATATGGGTGTGGAGCCTTTTTTGGTCGCTTCATCGCTTTTAGGCGTGATTGCTCAACGATTGATCCGAAGAGTTTGTAACAAATGTAAGGAAGTTTACACTCCTTCTGATTATCAATTACAAGAAATGGGAATGCGTGAAGCACCACCTGATGCAATATTTTACCGTGCTAAAGGATGTCCATCTTGTTCAAACAGTGGTTACCATGGTCGTACCGTAATTCATGAATTGTTGATCGTAGATGATTTTATTAAAAGTCTGATCGTTAAAAATGTCGATGCCGGTGTACTTAAAAAAGCTGCAGTTGAAAGAGGCATGATAACTCTTCGTGAAGATGGAATCGCAAAAGTACTTCAAGGCATCACCACTATCGACGAGTTGTTCCGTGCAACTCATGCGGAAGAGTAAAAAAGGGAATTAGCAATGGCATTATATGATTACAAAGCATTGAGTCCTGATGGGAAAGTTTCAAAAGGATTAATTGAAGCTGATTCTCAAAAAAACGCACGCCTGAAATTAAAAAAACAAGGCTTAATGGTCACAGATATCCACGAGAAAAATAATGCTAAAAAATCTGGAGGATCTGGGGGATCCCTATTTGGGAATCGAGTGAGTCAGGAAGATATTTCTACCATGACTCGCCAACTTGCTTCTCTTGTAAAGGCAAATATCCCACTAGTGGACGCACTCAATGCCTTAGTGGAACAATTAGAAAGTGTAGGATTAAGAACTGTTCTATCTCAAGTGAGAGAATCGGTAAATGAAGGTTCTTCACTTGCAAAAGCACTGGCACTTCATCCTAAAATTTTTGATAATATCTTCATTAACATGGTGGAAGCCGGAGAAAGTTCAGGAACACTAGGATTAGTGCTACTTCGTCTGGCAGATTTGAAAGAAGCTCAATCTCGATTAAGACGAAAAATCATTGGAGGCATGACCTACCCAGCTGTGATGTTTTTTGTGGCTGTTGCCGTACTCATCGGGATTTTTACGTTTGTGATTCCAAAACTTCAACAAATTTTCGTTTCTATGAATAAGGCACTTCCCTTTACCACTGAAGTGCTGATTGCAATTTCTACCTTTACAGTGACTTGGTGGCCAGCAATGATGATCGGTGGCGCCGCACTATTTGCCTTGTTTATTCGTTATATCAATACGGTTGCTGGACGCGAAAAATGGGATCGCTTTAAACTCTCTGCTCCAGTATTTGGAAAAATCACTCGCATGATCGGTGTGAATCGATTTGCAGCTACGATGTCTACACTTCTAGGATCTGGAGTACCGATCCTAACAGCAATGAGCATTGCTAAAAATCTGGTTGAAAATGTTCATCTTGCACGAGCGATTGAAAATGCTCGAAGTAATATCACTGAGGGGCAATCGATTGCCGAACCACTTAAAAGAAGTGGCGAATTTCCACCTCTAGTGATTCATATGATTTCTATTGGTGAAAAAACCGGTGAATTACCGGCAATGTTAAAAAATGTTTCAGATTCTTATGATGAACAAGTCTCCACTGCGATCGATGGCATGACTGCCCTCTTAGAGCCAGCAATGATTGTGTTCATGGGTGGAACCGTTGGTTTCATTGTAGTTTCTGTAATTATGCCATTAATGGAAATGTCAAACTTAAGTAGATAATAACAACGAAGGAGAAAAAACATGGAAAACAAAAAAATAACAAACGAAGCAGGATTCTCGCTGATCGAGTTAATGATCGTGATCGGAATTTTAGGATTACTCATTGGTTTGGTGGGTCCGAAATTAATTTCCAACTTTGATAAAGCAAAAGTAGACACGACTCGTGTTCAGATGAAACAAATCGGAACTACTCTTAAAAACTTTCGCTTAGATTGTGGTTCTTATCCAACTTCTGATCAAGGCCTCGATGCACTAGTAAATAAACCTACCGGTGGTTCTGAATGTAAAAATTATGCACCAGGTGGATACATGGATAAAAAAGTTCCTAAAGATGCTTGGGACCAAGATTATCTTTACACTTCAGATGGAAATACTTTTGAAATTAAATCAACTGGATCAGATAAAAAATTAGGCGGTGTAGATTACAACGCTGACATCATTGTTACCGATACAGATTGATCATTGAAGGGAATTCATGCGAAATCGCGAGGCCGGATTCAGTCTCATTGAATTATTGATTGTGGTGGCCATACTGGGATTGGTAGGAGTAATTGCTATTCCCAGTATCTCCAACACATTCCGTTTTTCTGTGCAGTCTTCGGCCCGCGAACTCGCGACCCTTATCAAAGAGGCTTCTAATTCATCTCAAATTACGGGCAAAGTTTATCGAATTGCATACGATCTCAAAAGCGATCAATACTGGGCTGAATCCTCTAGTGAACAAACTCTCTTAAAAAGTGAAGAGTCTGAGGCCATCGAAAAAGAACGGTCACACATTTTTAATAAAGATGATGGTGAGAAGAAAAAAAGCAGTTTTAATCAAGATGCAATGCTCACCAAGAAAAAAAGAACTCTCCCCATCGGTGTAAAGTTTAAGGATGTGTACACAGAGCAATCTCAAGAACCCATCACTGAAGGGATTGCATACACTCATATTTTTCCACAAGGAATCACTGAAAAATCTTTGGTTCATATTGTAGATAATGGGAAAAACGAAATTTCACTCATTGTTTCAAATCTCTTAGGAAGATGTTCGGTCGAGGGCCGTTACATTGAACCAAAAGAAATTTTTGGAAAGGGTGTGAAATGAATCAGTCTTCCCGATCTGGTTTTACTTTGATTGAGGTAATGATTGCCGTGGGAATTCTAGCCATTGGCATCGGAGCTATTCTTTCAGCAGAAAACAATAGTTTGAATGTTACACTTCGTGCAAAAAGAATGACGATCGTTGCAATGCTTGCAAAAAACTCACTCATTGAAGCAGAACGTGCCATTTCAGGGAAAAGCTTTACCGAAGTTAAAGAAGAAGAAAGTGGAAAATTCGATGCCCCATTTCAGGAGTATAGCTGGGAGCGAAAGATCAAAGAAATCACTTTCCCTAATATTTTAGATCAATCAAAAGCCAAAAAAGATGAAGTCAGCAAAGTAGATGAAAATACAATGCGAGTGGTAAAAATTGCAACTTCCTATCTTTCAAAAGCGAGTAGAGAAATCACGATCACGATTAAATGGACTGATAAAAAAGAAGAACAAAAATTTGTAGTTAGCCAATATTGGGTGGATCTGGATCATGCGATTGACATCAATCCGACTGAATAAAAAAGGTTTTACCCTGATTGAAGTCATGATCGCCTTGTTTATCTTGGTGATCATCGGCACTGCTACATCCAAAGCCGTAATTGATGCGGCCAGATTAAAAGAAAATCTAAAAGACGAAACAGAATTTAGTAGCGAGTTTAGAACTTCGATTACACTAATCGAGCGAGATTTAAACCAGGTGTTTAATCCAAGATGGTTTTTATCTCCAGACGCTAAAGCTCTTGATCCTTACGCCCAACCCGTGGTTCAACCTGAAAATGCTCCTCATGTGATGTCAGCAACTGAAGTGAACAATAAACTTCGAGGCGCAGCTTATCAAGCCACTGAATATTGGGGACCAGTATTTGATGTATCCGGAATCAGACCCTCTCGCTTCAAAGGTGATGATCATTCGATGAGTTTTGTTTCCGCTTCTCATGTGCGCATTTACCAACAAAAGAAAGAATCAATTTATTCAAAAATTAAATATGATTTAATCAAACAAGTACCAAGTTCAAATTTAAACAAAGAACAAAACGAAAAAAACTCAGGCTTATCTTCGTTGATTAAAACTGAAAACACACGCGCATTTGATTTAGATGAGCCTAAAGAGGGCCCTTATTTACAGTACTTTACAGTTTTAAATCAAATTAAAAGTATAAAATTTAAATATTACAAAGCAGGTGAAAAAAACCCCGCCACTTCATGGGATTCAGAAGCTGCAGATACCAAAGGAATTTTTCCTGAAATGGTAGAAATTGAACTTTCACTTCAAGCCCTAAACGGTAGAACACTCGATGGGAAACTTTTATTCAAATTGGAGGCGCCGAATGAAGTTCTGCCATCCACTTACTAAGATCTTTAAGAAAAAACTAGATAATCGAGGGGTAGCACTTTTTATTGTGCTCACTTCCATGGCAACTCTAGCAATATTTTTAGGGGAAATTACCTATACCGCTCAAATCAATCAAAAGCTTGCTTATGATCGTTTGGATCAAGTGAAGGCTACTGCATTGGCAAAGAGTGGCTTTCGATTGGCATTACTCAGAATTAGAGCTTACTCCGAATTGAAAAAAACAGTGGCATCGATGGCTAAAACTGCCGGCGCAGATGCTAGTGCGGTAAACTCAGTAATACCAAAAGATATGTTAGAAAAGATTTGGAACGAGCCCATCACTGTTCCTTTTTCTGGTGATATTTCTTCACTTCCCACTGCTGCCCAAGATGCACTTTTAAAATTTAGAAAAGATTCCGGCATGGAGGGGAAACTCTATCTTTCCATTCTTTCTGAATCATCCAAATTTAATTTAAATAGTTACTTGCCTACGTTTGCTGCGATCGCTGCACAATCAAAAGCATCACCCTCACCCTCACCATCCCCTTCTCCATCCTCCACACCAGTAGTTTTCGATTCCGAACATGCTCGCCAGGCACTCACAGATCAAATCACCCAGACTTTTCAGAAAAAATTTGATGAAGATGAAAAATTTAGAGATCAATATCGAAATTTAAAAATTTCTGACATCGCCGACGACATCATGGCGTGGAATGACCTCAGTTATGATAGTAATCGCTCTCAATCTTCAAACATGCCTTATAAAAAGGCACCATTTTATGATATTTCGGAATTACACTTTTTACCCACAGTGGATGATGAAATCTATAATCTTCTGGCTCCAGCCTACTCCACCACCGTTGAATCCAGTATTAATGTGAATAAAATTTTAGAACCAACTTTAATTGCACTGGTTCCTTCGATGACCCCAGAGGAACGTAAAAAATTCTTCCAAGATAGAGATCAAACCGGAGATAGTGCGTCTGCCAGTCCCACTCCAAGCAACTCAAATGCGGGGGGTAAGGAAGAGGGCGGTCCTTTTAAAGATTCAAAGGAATTTTTTGATTATCTCAAAAAAAATGTGGCTTCTTATAACTCTGAAACCAAAACACAGGAACTGAAAGATAGTTTAACGAAGAGAGGCATCAGCATTATTGTCGAAGAGAGTCAATTTTTAGTTCATATTGAAGCAACCGTACAGCAAACGAAACGAATCTTAGAGGCCGTGGTTACCCTAGTTCCAGATAAAGTAGCGCCGCCTACAAACTTACCCGTCAATCCGAACGCCAACGTAAACCCAACCACCCCCACCACGAAAAGGAGTAGCTTGAAGGTAATACAAATGCGGTTTTTGTAGATTCTCCTGATAAAAAAAGCTTATACTTAACCTATGCGAGTGATTGGTCTTGATATTCATCCCGACAGAGTGAGTGCCATTGAAGTAGATACTGCCTTTGGCCGTTTTGAAGTGCGTGATACTCACGAATTACTAGTTAATCCAGGTGAAATACCTGAAGCAACTGCCGAAAGACTACTCTCCGCTTTAAATAAAAAAGTGGATCGCTTGGTGGTATCAGCACCCACTGAAATTTCTACTTTCAGAAATTTGCAGATTGCTAGTAAAGATAAAAAAGCAGTGAAGTCTGCCCTAGAGTTTGAATTGGAAGATGATCTCCCCTTTGAAAGAGAGAGTCTTCATTATGATTCTGTTACCCTTTCTTCGGGTCAGCAAGGCTCCCTCATTCATGTAGGTGCAACCAAAAAAGAAAGCTTTTCAAATTATTTACAAAATCTTAAAAGTTTTGGATTAGATCCAGAAGTCATCACTACAGATCCTTGGGCTTATCGCACACTCCTACAAAGAATTGCACCCATTGATCCTATTTTACTTTTTGGACTTGAACGCAACAAAGTATTTTTTTATGTCCATCACCAAAACAAACCCATTTTGTATCGCGAAATTCAGTTTGGATTGAATAAAATTGAACAAAAACTTGAACAGGATTTTGGTGCCACTCAAGGTGAAATTCATCAATGGATGAGAGATGTTGGTGTGAACAACATTGACGAAAAAGTTTCAAACTCCATATCGGATGCTCTTGAAGTGCTCATTACAGAGATTAAACAAACTGAACTTTCTGCGCGATCCACTCTGAAGATGTCCATTGATCAAATTTGGATCACCGGTGAAGGCGCTCAACTTCCTGGAATCATGAGTTGGCTTGAAGAAGCAAGTGGCAAGAATGTTTCCCTTTTCAAACCACTGAGTTTGATTGCTGCCAATCAATTAACTTACTCAGATAGTACGGAGATTCATTTTGCAAAAGCGCTAGCCTTAGGAATGTCGATTATTCCGCTAGATAAACTTCATCCTATTAATTTAAGAAAAGCATCTTTTTCAAAAACATCAGAAGGCTCCACTTCTGTTTGGGAAATGATTAGAAAACCACTGCCATTTATCGCCATCACCGCTTTGGTATTTTTTGCGACAAAATCAATTGAATTCCAGTATTACAAGGGTCGTTTATCGGATACAGATGAAGTATTAAAAAAGAGCCTAAAAACTTATTTTAATACCACTTTGGGATCTTCTCTTTCTGATAATGCGACTAGAAATTATCTCGCTGATACGGATAAATTAAAAAAAACGATTCAAACCGATCTCACCAAAGAGCGTGAAATGAGCAAAATCTTTGCTCCGAACAACAATTCACCTTTTGATTTCTTAAAATCTTTATCACAAAAAATCAGCAAAGATATAGTTTTAGACATGGTTCAATTCAGTGCAGGCACTGAAATCACCGATTCATATAAAGAAAATCGCCCATTTAAAGCCACTTTATCTTTTTTGGTTTCCAATCCTCAAATGCTGGCAAAACTTTCAGATTTACTTGAAAAAACCTATAAACTTAAAAAAGGCAACTCAGAAGAAATTACACAAGACGGCAGAAAAGTTTTCAAAATCATGTTCTCTGGAATGGTGGAGAATGCAAAATGAAAAATAAATTTCAACAAATGATTCAGCAGATGAAAGAACAGGAGTGGTATCAACAACTCCAAAGCACCTATCAGCAACTTTCACCTGAACAACAAATATACGTAAAATGGGGCAGCATTGCGGCTAGTTTTTTTCTAGTTTTCTATTTTAGCTGGAGCATTGTTCAAAGTTCAAATTCAATTAAGGATGAATACTTTCAAAAACAAGATTTGGTTCAATCTCTCAATAAAGGGAGTGAAGAAATCAGAAGATTAAAGGGCCAAAGTGTTGGGTTTTCACAAACTGCTGCTGCAAATTGGAAAACAAGCATTCAATCCCTTGCCGCTACTCAAGGACTACAACCCGATGCGGTTGAGATTCTGAAAGAATCAAGCGGACCTGCGCAAAATGTAATTCAAGAAACACTCCTTGAAGTTCAAGTGAAGGGCATTTCTGTAAAGCCGCTCGTACAACTCTTATTTCAAATGGAACACGCACAACCTCCTATGAAATTAAAGGGCATTAACATTGAAACAGGAGCGACTGAAGGTTTGCTCAATGCAAAACTTAATCTAAGCGGATACCTTGCAAAAGGGGAAAAATCAAAATGAGCACTGAAGAATCGATCAGCTCAACTGGAATCGTAAGTACACGTCAACCTGCATCTTTTTTTAAAAAAATAATGCTTACTTTTTTATTTTTTTCACTTCTATTTTTCTTTACCCTGACCAAACTTTCTCAAACAAAAATTACAGCATTGGTTCAAGGTTATGTACAATCGGCGCTAGATCCTTATGGAATTTACATTTCAGATCACGGTCGTGAGTTTTCTATCTGGAAGGGATTTGAATATCGCTTGATTCAACCCACTCTAGAATTGCCGGATCAAAGTCGCGTGGAATTAGAAGAAATGGTTGTATCTCCTAAATTCACTTCCCTTCTTTCTGGGAAAATTGGTGCCACAATTGATTTTGACCAAGTTCTAGAACGAACTCCTTCAAAAACAACTTTATCTAAAATTCACATCGAAGGAACTGGCCGTGGCGATTTAGTCGACGCCACTATCAATATTGATTCCCTAGATTTGGGTAAATTTGGTATTTTATCCTTTGCCGGTGGACTCAAAGGTGGAGGACAAATCGGAGGCGATATACACGTGGATGGACACCTTGCTGATCTTCCCTCTTTAGCTGGAAAAGTTTCATTAAAATTAAAAAAACTTCACCTCGACGAACAAAACCTTTTCGGTTTTCAACTTCCAACCATGGATGTAAATGAAGGTACCATTGATGCTGCTATTGATCATGGGAAAATCGTAATGAAGCAGGTTCAAATCGGTAAGAGCTCAGACGATTTGCAAATAAACCTCACTGGAGACATTGGATTAAATCGCAACGTAAACTCCAGCACTCTCAACTTAAGGGCTATTATAGGATTCTCGGATAAAGTGAAGCAAAGCTTATCCTTACTGGATTCTCTGATGGGTTCAGCAAAACAAGACGATGGAAAATACGTCTATAAATTGACGGGTTCATTCATGGCTCCATTTCCAATTCCAGATCCAAAAAAATAGCTTCTTTAACACTGAGCAGGTGTCTTACACTTTCTTCATGAAAGTTTTTTCTCAATACAAAAAATTAATTCCGTTCATTATTGGTTCATTCACAATTTTAGGTTTGAGCTCCTGTAATCTTATGGGTTTTATGGATAAACCCAGTGGAGATGTTCAATTACTGGAAGCAGGAAGAGCATGTTTAGATAAGGGTGATTTTACCTGTGCTAGAGATTACTACCAAGCCCTTTCCAATAGTTATGCAGATGTAAAGATCAGCGAATCTTCACTCGCTACCCTTGGAGAAAATAATATATTTTTCATGGCTGATTTATTTTCAGCACTAGGAAGTGGTACTGGAAATGCAACTACATTAATCACTTTAGCTGAAACTGCTTACGCGAGAAATAAATTTGATGCAACTTCAAGAACAACGATTCAAACTCTTTATGGAAATGAAGCTTCAATTTCAGATAGTACTTTGAAAGCATACTCTCAACTCATCACATCCTTAGCAATGATCAGTAATTTACTCGCTAATGGAATCACTTCAGGTGGAAAACTCACTGCAGCAAATATTGCGTCTGATCCCACTACCTGTAAAGCTGCAACTACCACTTGCGCAGTTGGTTCTGCTTGCGTTTGTGCGGCATGTGATGCTGGAACTGGAACTGGTATTGTGAATGGAGATAACTCAGCCGCTGATATGGCTACCTCTACCAACTGGTCTGGAGTAGCAAACTGGAATAAAATTAGTGCGTCTCTATCAAGTGCTAATACAGCAATTACCACACTCACTGGATCTGGAAGTAGCGGTATATTTGCTGCATTACAAGCATTAAATGGTCTTGGAGCTGCAGGCAATAACTGCAGACGCCAAATTCTTTTACAAACACTTTTTCCATAACTTTAATCCGAAAGATTACTCATGAAAAATTCAATTCATAAAAAAAATACAGTTCTCCACTTGGCTTGGCTTTCAACTCTTCTGCTTTCACTTTCTTCTTCTGCACTGGCGATTAGTCCGATCATTCGTTCATTCAATAGTGTTCGATCTGAAGGAATGGGAAATGTTCGATACACCACAGGCTTTTACGAAGAAAATTTTTACGCCAATCCTGCGCGATTGACAGAAAATCCTTCAAATTTATTTCAATTACCAAAATTCACTCTTGAGGTTGGATCCGGAACCATTAGTTCTCTCAGTAGTTTATTAGGTTCCAATAACGGAGGATTTTCAGCTGTTTCAGGAACAGTCGGAAAGCCTATTTCAGCAAAATTTCAATTTTTATTCCCAGCTTTTTACAAAAGGGAATTCATCACTTCTCAATGGAGCTTAGGTGTAGGTATACTCACTAGCGCACAACTCGTGGGTCAGGTTTCGCAGTCTGGAACCATCACTCCCACCACTGTTATCGGTGGCGGCCCTGCGATTACGATTGCCCGTCGTCTTTTACCTGAAGATCGACTCTCGATTGGTTTGACCACTCATGCAGAATTTCGTGCCACCTCTGGAAATGCATTTAGCATTATCGATTTTCTTAGAGGAAGTGTTGCGAGCTCACTCCGCGGTGGAAGCGGTATGGGTGTCGATTTTGATTTAGGAACTTCATTTCGTCCTCACTGGGGTTTAGGTGGCTTTAACTATGAACTCGGTTTTGCGATGAACAATCTCCTGGGTGGAAAATATAATAATTTAGGTGGAAAAATCTCAGGATGGGCTGGTAATCCAACCGCTACCCCAACTTCATTTAATTTTGGTTTGGCTGCTAGAAAAGATGATCTTTGGAAATTTCATTCTTTCATGATGGCACTTGAATTCACAGATATTGGAAACAACAAGAACGGAAGTATTTTTAGAACCATTCACCTTGGTTCAGAAGCGAAATGGAAACTTTTTGCACTTCGTGCAGGGTTAAATCAAGGTTACCTATGCGGCGGACTCGGTTTTGATTTCAAGTTTTTTGCAATTAATTTATCCACCTATGGTGAAGAAATGGGATTAAATGTTGGATCACTCGAAGACCGTCGTTACGCAATCGACTTTGGCTTCCAAATTTAATGACCTCTTAAAGGGGGCAATCACCCCATTTTTGGCTCTTAAATTAATTTTTAATCATTCAAGATTACTGAGCTTATCTCTAGCTCCGATTATTTCAGCAGTGATTGTATTTTCACTCATGATCTATGCACTGCTTGCGGGCCTATGGACATTCGCCCATTCCACATTCATCGCGTTCATCAATAGCTACAGTGGAATATTTTTTGTTCTCGCTGCAATATTAACTCTCAGTGCCCTTTCTTTTTTTGCCGTGAGTTTTCTCACCTTTTTTGTCAGCCTTCTTGCATCCCCATTCAATGATATTTTGGCCGAAAAAACAGAATTAGCCCTAGGTGAATCCGATGTTCCTCATTGGAGTGTTGGTCGCTTGTTCAGGATTTTTTGGATTGATCTCAGAAAATCAATTTTAACTCTATTTACTGCACTGATTTTTAGTCTAGGTTTATTGATTCCCGTGGCCAATGTATTATTTTTTATTGGCTTAGCACTGCTCAATACTTTTACCTTCATCACTTACCCACAATCCCGTCGCGAACATGGACTAGCGAAATCTCTTCTGTGGATTGGTGATCACTTGTTTTTAAGTTTAGGTTTTGGGATCACTACTCTTTTATTATTTAGTATCCCAGTGATCGACATCTTTGCTCTCCCGATCTCTGTGGTGGGCGGAACAATTTTATTTTGTGACTCCAATAAAAAAAGCTGAACTCAAAATCTGGGAGGGAATCCCGATTCGAGTTCAGCTGAATAAAAATTCAAAAATTTAATCACTAAGGGCTAGTGACGTCTTCCATCTGCTTCTCTACATTTTTCATACTTCCATCCATAAATGTAGTCATCTTGCCCTTCATTTTACTCGCCATCATTACCACAATCGCTAGAATGAGAATGTACTCAGTCGTAGACTGGCCCTTCTTATCCTTAAACTTGCGTCTCATTCGCGTTAATATGCTTTGCTTGTTCATATCGCTTCCCTCCCATGTATTCATCTATAATCTAATCGTCAAAATACCGTCAAAACTTGAGCGATACTTTTAGATCACCTTAATTATTATTGTCACATTGTTTAAAAATCATGTCAATGAAGTGTCATTTTTGACACATTATTGACGCATTCAATCAATTCAATATAGAATAGAGATAAGGAAACAACACTGTGAATACATCAAGCGAGAACAGCAAAACAAAATCTTTCGAGGGACCTCAATTGAAACGTGTATCAGTGACTATACAGTACAAAAACCATCCAGAAAAAATAGTTTCTGGTTATGCACTCTCTCACGAGATTTTGGATAATCAGGTTTCATTTTTCGCAGCTCAAAAATTTCCAATCGATGAACCACTATTAATGAAATATCAAATTAATGGTGAAAGTAAATCACTGACCGTGATGATGAAGCATATGCATGAGCAAATCTCTTCAGGTAGAGTTATGAATAGCTTACCTACTGAAGAAAACCCATGCCCAGCACGAAAATTTTATCGATGTTATTCAATGGTAATAAAAGTCGTTGAACAGCAAATGGAAGAATTAAAAGCAGCCTAAGATTAAGCGATCATACTCACAAAATCATCCCAATTATTCTTAAGACGAGCTTTCAACTTAAAGATTGCTTGGGAGTGCAGCTGACTCACTCTTGATTCCGTCACATCCAGCACTCTACCAATTTCTTTTAAGTTTAGATCTTCATAATAATAAAGCGAAAGAACTAAACGCTGTTTTTCAGGCAGATCTTCAATTGCTTCACTCACTAAATTTTTCAATCCCGCAACACTCACTTCGTTAAAAGGAGTTGGAGACTTAGAACCCTGCTCACCCCCACCATGAAGTGATCTTTTATCGGCATTAGAAAGATTGGAAAGATCATCATAAGAAAGCAAAGAAACACTTCGCACTTCATTGATTAACTCATGATATTGATCGGTAGTCATTCCAAGTTCAATACATGCTTCTTCATCGGTAGCCTGACGACCTTTTTCATGTTCAATTTTAGAGTATGCACGTTCCAGAATTTTAGCTTTTTCACGTACTGAGCGAGGAACCCAATCCTGTGAACGCAATTCATCAAGAATTGATCCTCGAATACGAAACTCAGCGTAGGTTTTAAATTTATTATCGCGACTAGAATCATACTTCTCAATCGCATCCATTAATCCGATCACTCCTGAGCTGATCAGATCATCCAATTCGATATTGGCAGGAAGTCTGGCTGCAATTTTTTGAGCGATGAATTTGATCAATCCAGCGTACTCAACAATGAGTGTATTGCGATCCATATTCACAGGTGAATAATCGCCTTTCACTAATTTATTGCTATGAACTGCTTCCAAAATTAACTCTTTTTCGAGTTCCTTTTGCAAGGCTAACTGTTCTTCAGCTTTCTTTTTAGATTCGCTAGCAGCCTCGATCGCTGCTTCAACGCTTTTCTTACTGACTTTTACCACTACAGAATCATTCTGTTGAGCCTTCTTGGAACCATTGCTGGCTCCTGCTTTTTGGTACTTTTGTAATGCAGACTTTTTTGTTGTTCCCATCCTCACCTCTCCGTGGCAAGATTACCTAATTCCAGTGTAACAAATATCACTCTACGAATTAAACTTTCTTTTCAAATTTTACAGAATATTTAAAATCGATGCTGTCAATCTTTCCGCTGTTGCTGCTTCCCAATCCCCTGTCACTTTTTTGCCTGTTGAGAATATCGAAACCGGTAATCTCAAACGACTAGAAATCGAATATATTGAACCAAATGAGAATGTTTCATCCACACGCGTGAATAAGATACTTTCAGGCTTCAATACTGAATACAACCTAGCTTGTTCTTGAGTTTCAAAATCACGAGTGGTGCTAGATAGAACTAAATGTTTTTTTACGTTCGGTATTGCAGTAACAATATTAGATAGACGCTGCATCCCATTTTGATCTTTTAAAGGGATCGAAGGAGTATCAATAAAAATACGGTTACACTGACTCATATCCTGTACAGCAACTTGCATTTCTTCTGCACTCGCTACTACTCGATAAGGAACATGAAGTGCCTTAGTGAAAATTGAAAGCGAATCAACACTCTCATCACCCGCTAATTGTACTCTGATAATACCCATTTTTTCATTACGATTACGCGCAGAATGAGTGGCAAGTTTAGCGAGAGTCGATGTTTTACCCACACCGCTTGCACCAATAAAAGCATGGATCACTTGATTGTTTGCAGTTGATTGTTCAAAAAAACTTTTGATTTCTGTTTGTTTCATCAATCGTTCTGCAATTGCATCCAGTACAGAATCACGATCTGCTTTGGCTTCAATTCCAAGATTTCTTGATGTTTCTCTCATGATTTGAACGGCGAATCTTTTTTCTACTCCTGAATGAAGTAAAATTTCATAAGCTTCTTGAAGTGCATCGGTAGCTGCAAACGGGGAATCTGAATCAAGGTAATCCGGTTTATTGCGATCACGATTGATATTTGCCTTTAATTCTTCTACTAAGCGCTTTAAATTTTCAACTTCTTCACGTAAAGCTGAGTTATTCTCAACTTTCATATTTGAATAATTCTCAACTGCAGCTTCAATACGATGAGGTACTGTGTATTGTGGAATCGTCTCTTCACGCGCCAATGCTGCTTGTGCAATTGTATTTTCATCATCTGCAATATCTGCATATCTCACTGCAGTTCTTTTCTTCTGATTAGCGTTTGCAGTACTCAGTTGAACATTTTCTTTTTCAATCCGTTTTTCTAAATAGCTCTCATAAATATCAGCTTGTTTATTAGCAGCTAACCCACTTACTTTTTGCGTGTAGGCTTCAGGTAAGCGTCTTTCCACTTGGGTTTTTTTATCTAATGATCGACCTGAAACAGCAGCAGTTACCTCTACTGAACCTTTCGACATTAAACCAAACCCTCTGCGGTTTTGTTTTGTTTGAAGAATGATTGCCTCTGGCCCAAGTTCACGCTTAATCGTGTCTAGTGCTTCTTGTAATGTAGGGGCTTCAAATTTCTTAACTTGCATATGCTAACCTCACTGTACCGAAAGAGCGGATATTGACTGAAGGAGTTAATTCGTTATGAGAGAGAACGGTGATGTTCGGGATAAACCGATCAATCAGTTGTTTCACGTGCATACGAATCAACGGGGAACACAGCACTACTGCTTGATTGGTTTCTTGCAGTAACTGTGCGGCTTGTTCATTTAATTCTGATACAAATTGACGAACAAATTCTGGATCTAATGAAAGTTGCGCTCCTTGATCCGTTTGGATAATCCCGGATGCAATTGCCTCTTCCACATTTTTATCTAAAGTGAGTAAAGTAAGTTGGCCAT
Source organism: Bdellovibrionales bacterium (assembly GCA_947372355.1). Classification (GTDB taxonomy): domain Bacteria; phylum Bdellovibrionota; class UBA1018; order UBA1018; family CAIMNF01; genus CAIMNF01. Next base: position 20,069 of record CANBTI010000009.1, read on the forward strand.
CAAAACCCACTAATTTTTTAGTGATGGTTCTAGAAAGTGCACTACGAACATGTTCTGTGAGTAGGCCTGCATCTTTTTGATGAGGTGCCATTTCGCCCATGGCTTCCAGCACACTCTTTAAATCGCGAATGGAAACGCCTTCACGCAATAAATTTTTAAGTACTTTAAGAACAGTTCCCACTGAAAGTACACTTGGAATGAGATCTTCAAGTACCTTAGGAGCTGTTTGTTTCACACCATCAAGAAGTGTTTGAAGCTCTTGTCTTCCAAGAAGCTCTGCTGAATTCTGACGAATCACTTCAGTTAAGTGAGTTGCAATCACGGTACTTAAATCAACAACCGTGTAGCCAGCGTAACTTGCTTGATCTTTTTCACTAGCAGAAATCCACATCGCATCTAAACCAAATGCTGGTTCTTTTGTTGGAATTCCTTTTATTTTTTCAGTCACGTTACCTGGATCCATGGCCATCATGTGCCCAACCATCAATGAACCACTCGCAATTGAAATACCTTTAAGAAGTACTTGGTAATCGCCTGGTTTTAATTCCAAATTATCGCGAATCCGAAGAGGTGGAACCACAATTCCCATTTCAATCGCGAATTGTTTTCTAATCCCCGTGATACGCTCGAGTAGATCTCCGTTTTTCTCACTGTCTACTAAGCTCACTAAACCGTAACCCACTTCAAGTTCAAGTGTATCCACCCCAAGAAGACTTTCAATTTTTTCAGGCTCTTTTTTCTCTTTTTCTTTTTCTTTCGATTTTGCCTCATCCGAAACTCGAAGAACTTCTTTGTTCTTCATTCGATTACCTAAAAGAGCAAACCCAGTTCCTAAAATAGCGAATGGAATAAATGGTAAACCTGGGATGATGGCTAGAGTTCCCATCACACCGGCACCCGCATAAAGAGCTTTCGGTTGAGAAAATACTTGTTTACCTAGATCCGTACCCAAATCATTTTGTCCACCTGAGCGGGTAACGATAATACCTGCTGCAACCGATACGATCAAAGCTGGAATCTGTGTAACTAATCCATCACCAATAGTTAGTAGAGTGAAGGTTTGAGCAGCATCTCCAATCGACATTCCACGCTGAACCGCCCCGATAATAATTCCACCAATAATATTAATGAATACGATCAGGATGCCGGCAATCGCCTCTCCTCGAACGAATTTACTCGCACCATCCATAGCCCCGTAAAAATCTGCTTCACGCGCCACTTCTGATCTTCGATTTCTAGCTGTTTCTTCATTGATCGCGCCTGCATTTAAATCTGCATCGATCGACATTTGTTTACCTGGCAATGCATCCAAGGTAAATCTTGCTGCAACTTCCGCCACGCGGCCCGCACCTTTGGTGATTACCACAAAGTTGATCACCACTAAAATTGCGAAAACGACGATCCCCACGGCATAATTTCCGCCTACTACGAATTCACCAAAAGAGTGGATCACTTCACCGGCCGCTGCGGTTCCAGCATCCGCTCCGCGAAGTAAAATAATACGTGTAGTAGCAACGTTCAGGGATAAACGATAAAGAGTAAAAACTAAAAGCATCGTAGGAAACGAGCTGAATTCAAGTGCTCTTTTAATATAAACAGAGGTCACTAACATGATCACGGATACGGCGATCGAAAGAGAAATCAATAGATCCATGAAAAACGGGCGAACAGGAACGATCATGATCGCAAGAATACCGATCAAACCAGCAGCCATTAATAAATCTGGGCTTTGAGTAAGACGAGAAATCAAATTTGAGTTGGGAGAATTTTTTTGAGCAGTCTGATTCATCGTCCTTGATTCCTCATTGGTCTAAAATCCTTTTAAACCTTATGAATATCGTAACACTGTCGCGCGTCAGCTTAAAAGTTTTTTGTGAGGATTTTTTTGCCTAAAGTTGGTTTTTTCGCGGGAATGATAGGGAATTGGCGGTGTCAATTTACCGCCACTCAAGTATCATCTCTCAATTCACGATAAAGAATAGGATGAAGTTATTCATTATATTCATAACTGCCCTACTCCATTCAACTTCAGCTGAAACCAAGAGTTCAACTATGAGTTGCAGTTCAAACCCACTGATTCCAAAAGAAATAAAAGAGATAAAAGATAAACTTTCAACGATATTTGATCCTACTCCCCTATATTTCGAAGTGTTCTTCCAAGGTGATCACAATCCTGAACAAGACATCATCAAAGCCGAAGAACCAGATTACGATAAAGTATTAGAACTACAATTTAAATATAGTAAAATCCTGAAGGAAAAATTAGCTGCCATTGGCTGCAAATCGATCACGCCTCGTTACCTAGTAGACGAAACTACAGAAACTAAAATTTCTACAGGATTTAACTCCACTAATTGTGAAAGAAGCATAACGAAGCATGGGGAAGAAGTTTGTCCGAAACATGAATCAATGGTTTCCATTGATTCTGTCAGTAGCATTAACAGCTACCTAATTGTGCCCAACTTCGTTTGCATGAAGAATTAATTCTTGACTAATTCAATCAGCTAATATAAAATCCAACTCCAAAGGCTGATCATATGCAAATTTTAACTCTAGTTTTGGCTTCCATGATTTCTACTCAATCTTTTGCGCAAGCAAAAAGTACTCCCTTGATCATTGAAGAATCGAGCAGAGTTTTAGGGGATGGAACGGCTACAGATTTAAAACCAAAAGCTCTTGAAGAACTATATCGTCAAGCAAGAATTTCTGATTGGGGAGTAAAACAAGGATTTAAATCCGGGAAAACAATCATCTTAGAACAAGTGTATGTTGTTTATCCCTTTGATTCACTTACCCCTACCAAAATAAAACGTAAAGTAGCCCTCAATCAAAGCATTTATTATGGTGATATTAAAGATACCGAATGCGCTGTAAAAATTTTGCAAGAAGGAACATTTGATCCGAATGGAAATTTAGTGGGTGCAAGTTTTACTCAACACATCGAAGTGCCAAAATGTGAGGGTGAAAAAAAGATTATTTCAACAGCTAGAATTAAAGTTCCATTGGCGTTGCCGGAGCAAGAAAATCTAACTCCTATTTTTTCTCCAGTCAAAGCATCAGTAACTGAAACACCAGAAAAAATAATCCCCGTTATCACTCCTGCATCTGAAACAGTTGCGACTCAAACACCTACCCCTACGCCATTACCACGTTTGATAACTCCTGAGGAGAAAAAAGATTGCTCTGAAGAACGTACTGCAAAAGTTAAATCACTCTATTCAAGCGATTCGGCTCTCCAATCTTTGGAGGCTGAATTACAGAGTTTAAAGTATCAAAATTCAACTTCTGGAGATATCACTAACGATTCTGAAATCATTCAAAATGTAGCAAAAGAAATCGAAAAGTTTCCAGTACTTCATGAGAACTTGAACAAAATTATTGCAGAAGTTTACAAAACTCACAAATGCCCTATCAATAATGTTGAAGGTTGGGATGAATTTAAAAATGTTTCAATGCGTTTATATCAAAAAAAAGAACATAAAAAAATAGACATGCTAAAAATTCTAGCATCTTCAAATCAGTCAGCATTTTATTGTGGTTATAACGATTCGTATAACAATTGGCACACTGGAAGCGAACAGTTAAAAAACAATACTTACATCCAAGATATTGATACAATTGATGGAGAAAGCTTATACACAAAGACTGAAGATGATGTTTATCAGTTAGTATTTAATTCGCAAGGTTCTCAATCCTATAGAAATTATGAGGGTACAGTTGGCGATGGTATATACTTTAAAATTGCAAATGGCATTTATTTAATCGGTGGCGCAGCAATAAAGAATAAAAAGAATTTGAAAAAAAACGGTTTTTATTCAAACGTTTTATTATTTACAAATGAATTTTTCGGTCAATCATCGACTCCTATTATTGGAAAATCAATAGATCAAACTAGCCTCATCAACCAAATCACTCAAAAAATTGAATCTCGTAAACAAGAACTCGATCACAGCGTTCCACCCTGTGAAGATAAAAAAATACCGGCATCAATACCGATACCAACATCTTCACAAACTACTTCACCAGTAACTAGAGAACCTCTCACTACTTTGAACCAAAATTCAAAATCAAAAACAGTGAGCTCACCTCAAGTTGATCCCACAGCAAACATCGACTTAACAAAATATATTTTTGGAAAAATAAATAAAAATAAAATTGTCTTTATGATTGATACATCAATATCATTTTCAGAATTTAAAATAAAAGTGATTTCAAGTATTCAAAAAACGATTCAAGAACTTAGTGAGAATCAGGAATTCACGATAGTCTTTTTAACTCAAGGAAATGTATATTTTAACGAAGCAAAACTTGTTCCAGCTACTATAAAAAACAAACAAGAAGCAATTGAATTTTTAAATCATGTTCCTATTGAACATGGCGCAGAACCAATTAAAGAAGCCATTGATAAAATAAAACTGCAAAATGGAAATGTTGATAGCATCTATTTATTTGGAGATGGCGATTGTGATTTTTCCTCTACGAGTGATAGATCAAACACTAAATTGATGGATAGAGAATTAACATTAAAAACAGTAAGTGAATATGGAGTACCAATCACTGCAAGATCAGGCAAAGATCAAAACGAAATAGATGAAACCATTCAAAATAGAATAAATATAAATGCAGATCAAGAAACTCTAGGTGATGATTTAATTTTCCTTCAAAAAATGGTGGATGCAACCCATGGAATTAACATCAAAGTAAAACTCTAACCTACTTCACATCATACTTGATTTGTTGAATTTTACCGTCTCTCAATACTTCCATTTGAACATGAGAATTCTTTTTCATTTCATTCAGCGATTTGATCGCAGCCAAATTGTTTTTCATCGTTTTACCATTGATGGAAACCACCACATCTCCAGGCTTCAGCGATGCTGCTTCATACACCGATAAATCAGCAAAAGCCGTAGTACTCATAACTAGAAAGAAAATGAATGATGTGAACTTTGTAATCATAGCCCTATTTTATTAAATAGGATTAAAAATTGCAAAAACTAAATGGTCTTATTCTTGAGTTTGTAAACGTAAGCCAACACTTCAGCCACGGCTTGGAATAGATTCTTAGGAATCACTTGTCCTACTTTTACGGTTTTAAACATCGCACGAGCCAGAGGCACATTCTCAACTAGTGGAACACCAGCTTCTCTGGCAATTTTCTTAATATTCTCAGCCATGAAATCCGCACCCTTAGCCACAACCTTAGGCGCAATCATCTTATCTTTATCGTACTGAAGCGCGATCGCAATATGGGTAGGATTGGTGATGATCACATCTGCCATTTTAACGGATTTCATCATCCGCTTACGGGCCATATCGCGTTGAATAGAACGGATACGCGATTTGATCATCGGATCCCCTTCTTGTTCCTTCGCTTCTTGTTTTGCTTCCTTTTTGGTCACACGAACTTGTTTTCCAAATTCCTTTTTTTGCAAAAAGAAATCTATACCTGCGAATACTGCAAGCACACCCATCATGGATAAAAATAAACTTTTTCCGGAGCTCCCCAACACATCAAAAATTGCTTTCGGGTTTTTAAAAACAAGAGAGGGTGATTCCATGATATCGCTTTTAAGCATCATGTAAGCCACATACAATACAATAATCCCCTTCACCACTACCCGCGCTGTCTCAGTCAGATTTCTCATTGAGAGTAATCTTTTGATTCCGTTCAATGGATTGATTTTTTCAAAATCAGGGGTGATGGTTTCTGTAGAAAACAAAAACCCAATCTGAGCAAGATGGGTTGCAATCCCTAGAGTTAAACCAATGAGTGAAATAGGCAGACCGATTTTTGCTAGTACCACGAGCATATCCATCAAGCGATTGCTTGCTAATTTCTGCATGTCATCGGCTGGTTTAATTGAAATCCCTTGGGTAAAAGTTTCTCTCATGAAACGAATGATTTCATCGGCAAAACCTGGCGCCATCGCAAAAAAAGTAAGACCACACGCTACTGCGATAAACAGTGCTACTAATTCCTTACTTTGACCAACCTGCCCCTTTTTTCGCTGCTCTTCTAACCGATAGGGCGAGGCCTCTTCGGATAAATCATCCGGGTCTCTGTCTTCGCTATTTTCCGCCATAGACCACCATAAATTTCTTTAGATCATCAAAGTGCGTTTGAAAAATTCCAACCATCCCGTTTTGAATGCTTGGATAACTGACGAGCAATACAAAACCACCAATCATCACACTCGATGCCATGGAAAGAGTGAGAATGTTTAATTGAGGAAGCGCTTTTCCCACCACCCCGTAAACAATGTTCACGAGTAACATACATGCAGCCATCGGAGCTGAAAGCTGAATCCCAAAAAGAATCGTATTCCCCACAAGATTGATAATCGAATTTTTGAAAGCATCATTAATCACAAAATGACCTTGTGGAATCAAATTAAAAGTTTCAATCATGGCACGAAGTAAAACATGATGCCCATCAATCGCTAAAAATGTAAGCATGGCGAGTGCACTGATAAACTGACCCAGCACCATGGTTTGATTTTCCATGTGAGGATCATACATACTGGCCATCGATAATCCCATGAATTGAGCAATAAAATCACCGCCGATTTGAATCGCGTGAAATACGAGTTGAGCGGCAAAACCCACAGCCAAGCCAACCATCACTTCGCTTGCTACGGTCATCAACAACTTACCCGTTGTTTCAGACCAAACGAGCGCATCATTCACATTGATTGCTCCATTTGCTTTTAAGATAGGGAATAAAATTGCTGAAAAAGTAATCGACAAAAGAATTTTCACCGGGCCTGGAACAGCGCGATCACCAAAAATAGGTAACAACACCATCAACGTACTCATCCGCATCAGCACCATAAAAAAACAAAGTAGCTCTTCTGCAGACCAGTTCGCAAATACCATTAGTGAATCATCTCCCCTGCCCCACCGAAGATGCTGATTGCATACTCTTGCATGATTTTTAACATCCAAGGAGCCATCACTACGAGAGTAATGATTACGGCCACAATTTTTGGAACGAAAGTTAAGGTTTGCTCGTTAATCTGAGTGATCGCTTGAAGAATCGAAATCACGATACCCACTGCCATTGCCACTACCAAAATTGGCCCGGCAAGATAGATCATCGTTTGAAGTGCGTTGACACCAAGTTGCATTACTGTTTCTTCGGTCATAATAAATTCCTTCTCTCAACGATTTATCCGAAACTCTTAACCAAACTTCCAACCACTAATCCCCAACCATCCACCAATACAAACAACAATAACTTAAACGGTAATGAAATGGTCATCGGAGGCAACATCATCATCCCCATCGCCATCAAAATACTTGATACCACCATATCGATCACGAGGAAGGGTAGATAGAGCATGAAACCCATTTGAAATGCTGTATTGAGTTCACTCACGATAAAAGATGGAATCAAAACATGAGTGGGAACTTCTTCACGAGTTTTAGGTTTTTCCGTTTTTGATAAACCCAAAAACAATTCTAAATCTTTTTCACGAGTCTGGCCGAACATGAATTCACGCATCGGGGCTTCTGCATTTGCAAATGCAGTTTTCTGATCAATCTTTTCATCTAAGTAAGGATTGAGAGCAGTGTCTTGAATTTTGGTCCAGGTGGGAGCCATCACAAACATGGAAAGAAACAAGGAAAGACCAACGATCACTTGATTGGGTGGCATTTGTTGAGCACCCAATGACTGACGAAGAAATGATAATACGATCACGATTCGAGTGAAAGAGGTCATCATCACTAAAATTGCAGGCGCAAGCGTTAACACCGTTAACAAAAGTACAATTTTTAATACATTCACCAGTTCAGCAGGTTTTGCTCCGCTGATGCCATCAGCCCCACCCATATTGAGAGCAATCGATGGCAAGGAAAAATCTCCTGTTGCAGAGCCTAATCCGTTAGTTCCTGCAAATGCCATAGAACTAGAACAAACTTGGGATGCCACAAACACTCCCATCAACAATGCTAGGAATGCGAGAGTTTTTCTCATTGTAAACCCTCTAAACGTTTACGAATTAAATCACGAGCACCACCCACAGCAATACCAGGCTTGACTGCTGGCGAAGTGTTTACTGATTGAACTGGGGCATTTGAATTGGATGAATAAGCATTTCGAGCAATGATTGCTCCTGCTCCCGTGCTGTTTTTAAGTAAGGAATTAAAATTTACGTCCGCTGAAACATTGGTAGAAATAACAGGAGAAGCGGCTTGAGCTTTTGGCGTGCTCACACCAAACATTTTACCAATGGAAGCTGCAACCTTAGGATCATCCAGTAAATCCATTTCAGCTTCATCAGAATCCAGTTGTGTGATGAGCTGAATATTCTCAGCAGTGACCGCTAGAACAAACTGTTGCCCTCTGATTTTCATCACTACAATGCTCTGTTTTGGACCAAGCACATGAGTGGCTACGACTTCCATCATTGGTTTTTGTTTTTTAGCTTGAGGTAGTAGGTTTGAAAACCATGAACTGCCAGCTTTTCTTGCTTGAATTCCACCGGCTTTTTTTCTTTTCACATAGATCAAAACCAAACCTAATCCACCCACAACTAGTAACATCGCTAAAAAAGATCTAAAAGCAGAAGGACCAGACTTAGCACCAGCAAGTTTTATTGGTTTTTTACCAGTTCCACCAAGATTCAAAGGATGGGTCTCAGTTGTTGCTTCAGTTGTTTTTGATTCAACTTTTGCTTCTGTTTTTGCTTCGGATTTTGCTTCTGCTTTAGGAGTAGTTTTTAATTCTGTTCTTTGAGCGGCAGCTGTAATTTTTTCTAGCAATGATTTTTCATTATCAATTTTTGCAACTGGCGCAGCGGGTGCAGAAAACTGAATTGATATTTTCTTACCTTCAATAGACCATTTAATTTTATTTTTAAATTGTTCCGCATTGTTTTCTACGCTGAAACGAATTCGAACCAAACTTGGTGAATATTGATAAGCAAAAACTTTTGAGAACACTGCCTGATCGGCATGCATCATTTTTGCAGGATAAATCGTTGCATTGCTGATGGAGAATTGAACAATGTCTCGAACATAATCGACCTGAACAGATCGTTTATCGATGGCACTATCGAGTAAGATTTCGGTATTATTACCCTTTAGCTCTACTTCACGGATAGTGCTAGATCCAGCCTGTGCACTGGAGAGATTAAATACTGAGACTAATATTGCGCATCCTGCGATTAAAAGATTTTTCATCTATTCCTTATTCCCTTCATCCATGAATGGAATTAACCGTTATTGTTAAACTACTTCAACTGCTCGATACGTTCCATTGGTGATAAAATATCTGTTAAACGAATACCAAATTTTTCATTCACCGTTACCACTTCACCGCGAGCCACTAAACGATCATTCACAAGAACCTCAAGAGGTTCCCCTGCAAACTTTGAAAGCTCTACCACTGAACCTTGTGCCAATTGAAGAATATCTCTAACCGACATCTTTGTACGTCCAAGCTCAACAGTAACTTTTAGGGGAATATCAAGAATAAAGTCCAGCGAATGAACGCCTTCTTGTGCTTCTTGTTTTTGTCCTAATCCGCCTTCAATTTTTCCTAAGTTCGGTGTATTCATAACTTTTCCTCCAAAAACTATTCTAAATTATTCCTCAACAGGACGAGTGATTTGAATCGCTCGCGTGCCTCTTGAAACTCCAAAAAAACATTTAAACTTCGGCACACCTTCAACATTCAACATCATCTCTCCATCACAGTCTTGACTGAGTGGAATAATGTCTCCAATGTTAAGATTCACTAAATCTGCAACGGTGATGCTCGTTTCACCTAAATTAACTGAAACATTGGCTTCCACCATTTCCATATGGGTTTCAAGATTTTGAATCCATACTTTATCCGTACGATCGGAATCAGATTGAAATGATGTATTTAATTTATTCTTAATTGGCTCAATGGTTGAATATGGAATCACCAGTGCAATGGTTCCACTTGCATTCTCTAACTCTACTTCAAAGGTTGTAGAAATAATTACATCTGAAAGTGGAACAACCCCTACGAATTGAGGATTGGTTTCAGTACGTAGATGCATCAATCCAATTTTATGAACTGGAGCCCAAGCCTCTTCAAGATCCGCAACTCCCAGTTGCAACACCTTGTTCATAATCATGAGCTCAATGCGAGTAAACTCTTTCCCATCAGATTTTGTATAAGGACGATCGGTTCCTCCAAAGTAACTATCAATCAATGCATAAGCTAGTTTGGATTCAAAAACCAGTAGCGCAGAACCACGAAGTGTTTCAGAACGTAAAATCCCAACACAACTTGGAATAGGAAGTGTATTTACGAATTCACCGAATTTTAAAAGATCGGTAGAGATAATTGAAATGGATGCAATTTTACGAAGTGAATTTGAAAGTGACATACGGAACAAACGCACAAAACGCTCATAAATCAAATCAAGCGTTGGCATTTTTCCACGAATCACTCGATCCTGATTCGTAAGATCAAAATTCTGAACGTCTTTTTTAGTTTCTTCTTTTTTTACACTACCGACGTTATTCTCAAGCGAACCCTCCGCAACTGCATTCAGTAGCGCATCGACTTCAGCTTGACTTAATACCTGATTCATAGCCTTCCTAGCCTTCTCTTTCCATTAACCACTAACGGAAAAATTACTGAAGAAAATCCCTTTAACCTTACCAGTCACCAAAAAACTATTGAGAGCATTGCGTATTTCTTCTTTAAGAAAATTACGTCCTTCGCCTGTTTGCAAATCTGCAGGGCGCTTACTATTAAATAAATCGATAATTGAATTTCGCACTTGAGGCATTTTTTGTGTGAGTTCTACTGAAGTCTCACTACTGCCTACTTCTACCGCAATCACTACGCGTGCAAATTTTGGAGGAGCTCCAACTGCTGTTGAAAGATTTACTGTGAATTGCTCGAGAGAAATTACTTTTTCTGCTTCTTTTGCAGCAGCGCCACCGTGCTCACCGCCACCATGTTCGTCTTTTTTTGCTTCAGCGCCGTGTTCTCCGGCTTTTGCTTCAGCGCCGTGTTCTCCGCCACCATGCTCTGGAGCAACCACTTGAATATCTGAAACTACTTCTTTATTTTTATCTTTTTTAAATTGAATGAAAACGATTGCACCAATACCAATGGTGAGGAGCAAGTTTAAAATAGCGAGCAAAGCTGGAAGTTTGCTGCCACTACCTTCGGGGTGCATTTGTATATCTGCTGGTACTTCTTTTTTATCTTCGTCCTTGGCCATAGTTTTAGGCTTCCTGCCTTATTCTAATTTTGCATGGACTTAACGAAAACCACAAGGTGTCAAAAACGATTTTAGCTTTATTATGTAAAAAATAGGAGGGAGAGGACTAACGTCAATTAAATACCTGACTGTTTTTTGACGTTAGCCCCCTCTATCTACGAATTATGAACGCTTAAGATTGATGATTTCACCTAATAACTCATCACCAGTACTAATGACCTTGCTATTTGCTTGGAAGTTACGTTGAGCAGTCATGAGGTTAATGAATTCATTGGCAATATCAGTTGTGGAAGCTTCAAGAGTCTTTGAAGAAACTTGACCACGACCACCGGATAAAGGCGCTCCAATGGTTGCTTGTCCAGAACTACGAGTTTCCTTGTACTTATTTCCACCCGTTTTCATCAATTCTTCTGGAGCTTCAAATTTAGCAACTGAAACTTGACCAACCGCTACTGATTCACCATTGGTATAAACAGCAACCAAACGGCCATCATCTTCAAATTTCAATGAACCAATACCACCTGAAGAATATCCATTTTGAACAGTTTTGTACGCTTCAGAGTTTGAACCGTATTGAGTGATTTGCAAGCCATCTCCACCACTCTTAATATCTTTACCAAAATTAAATTCAACTTTTTGTCCGGCTTTAGAACCTTTGTTGAAACTGAATGAAGACTCACTGTTTTGTTCTTTTAAACGACCTTCTTCCGTAAATGAAAGTTTTCCAGAACCTTGAATCACCATTTCACCAGCTTTACCGCCTTCAATGTCTTCACCTTTGGCCATTGCTTTGTATTCCCAATTATTTGCATCTACCTTATTGAAGTAAACATTAATAGCATGGGGAGCACCGTTCGTATCATATACAGTTACACCAGTAGCGAAACTAGAAGTTTTATCAGGATTTTTTGGATCAAATTTTAACTCTGTGTCTGCACGAGAATCTAAATTTGCGAAGAGTTCTACTTTACCAGTTCCTTTAGCATCTAAAATTGAACGATCAATGGAAAGTGCTCCCATTTTAGAAGTGATTTTTCCTTCGCCGTCGGCTTGAAAACCTTGAACCTTTTCGCCAGATCCATTTACAAGTTTACCTTCTTTATCAAAGTGAAATGAACCATCGCGAGTAAATGCGCGTCCTTCAACTCCATCCACAACGAAAAATCCGTTACCAGTGATTGCTAAATCGGTTGGAGATTCAGTTTGAGTTAATGTTCCTTGAGAAAATACAGTGCGGATATTTCCAAGCTTGGTACCACGACCAGTTGCTTGACTAGTTCCCATTCCATTTAATGATTTTGCAACAGCATCTTTAAATTCTGGTCTTGCAGTTTTAAATCCAACAGTCGCCGAGTTGGCAATATTATCACCAAAAACAGACAAAGCCTCGCCTTGTCCTTGGATCCCAGTATAACCAGTGTACATTGAAGATAGAATACCCATGAGCAGCCTCCTTGCTTTCGCATTATTGATACGGTTGATTCTTGATCAGTCAGTCACAAGAATCGGGGCTTCCCTGTTGGGTCCAGCCTTTTACCATCTAATCATCACATCCTGCGATGATTTTGTTTTTTACTACTTACATTTTTTTCTCAATACACTATCAGTGTAAGACAAAAATATTTATTAAACAATACTTATTTAAATAATAACTGCGCCATCTATATTTGTAAATACATTTCCACTTAAATTATTTCTATCCATTGCAGTTACTACCGTTCTATTTGGAACACTTACAATTAATGCCGCTTTATCAGTCAAAACTAAGGTATCTTGAACACCTTTTGAATCCGCTTTGTTAATCGCATCGTTCATTCTAGACATGGTTTCTGGATCGAAACTTATTTGTCGCTCACGTAAACGTTGAGTTGCGTGTGCAGAGAACTTTAACCCCTGACTCACTTGCGCCAAATTACTTGAGTTCAATTTTGTTTCATCAATATTCGCTTTACTGATTGCTTGATTTAACGATTGATCAAACTCGCCTTTTTGAATTGCCTCTTCTCCAGAATTTTTTCTTGATTCAGAAACATTTCCGGACTGACTAGGAACTCTACTTACATTTGGGTAAAACACTGGGTTAGTAGCCATCTTTTCTTCCTCCTTTCCTTACGCTTTGATCACGTAAATATTTATTCTTTGAGTCCGTTTGGAAAACCTTCAACTTTAGCATCCGATTGAGCAGTCAGCTCACTTTGTGATGCCTTCAGTGCAGCTTCACCATCTGGTGTATTCAAACCTAATTTTGCTTTAACATTTTCTGGAAGTGCAAATTCAGCTTTATTTGGATTTGCAGGTGTTGCATGAATAGAATCACCATCAACCGTCTTTGCAACTTGAGCAGCAACCTTAGGCTGTGCATCACCTTCCATACGAGTAATATTTTTCAAATTCACTTTTTGAGGATTTTTAGGATCACCCACTAAAAAATTCGTTTCTCCGCCTTCAAAAGTAACTCCAACAATATTTTCCTTAGAGATTGGATTAATTTTAATTTTTCCGCCTTGTTTATTTTCAGCATCAATTCTTACTGTATAAGTTGCGCTTGGAGATTGCACACTGCTTGCATTGATTCCATCCCAGTTATAAGTATTGGCTCCGGCTTGCATTGGATCTAATTGACGAGTGGCAACCTCTTCACCGTGATCATCGAGTACCGTTAATTTAATTTTATCTGCCGCTTCAGGAAGATCAAAACTAATTGGAGAAACCGTAGCTTTTTGATGAGAAAAACGACCCTTATCAACCGTAACCGATTTTCCGATCATCATACTCATTGCCAAACGATCTGAAGTGCTACTTTTTTCCGCTAATTTATCCAGTGAATTACTCACGTTTTTTAATTGCTCAACGCTGGTGATTTGAGCCATTTGCGTAGCCATGCGATCTGCATCCATAGGCTTAGTTGGATCTTGATGCTTCATTTCAGTGATCATGATTCTCATGAAATCATCTTTATCTAACGCTTTTTTAACCGGACGTGCCTCTTTTTGCTTTTCACCATATCTTGCCTGCAAAGATGCCGTTGCATTTTTTTCTGCTTGTTGACGCTCAGCTAAGGCAGACGTCTCTTGTTTAGCAGCCGGTTGTTGAAATGAGTTGGCAATAGAATTACGTGTTACATCCATATTAAGCGATTAAATCCAATCTTGTTGATTCATTCGAACGGGGTCTGATCATGGTGGCTTGTTTTCCTGCAACAACGCCTGGCTCATCCCTATAAAATTCTCTTCCTGATTGTGAAGATCCGTCTTGAGAATTATTGCGCTCACCTTGCTGCGTAGAAGATTGATTAAAGCTTTGATTAGAATCAAAATTCATCTGACTTTGTTCTAAATTAGAACTTCCAGAAGGTTGAACCACTACATCGATTCTAGACAATGAAAGATTTTGACCTTCAAGATGTTCGCGCAAGGCACCCAAACTATCTTCGATAATTCTCTTGGCTTCATTATTTTCAGCTTTAATTTGAACCGAAACATTTTGTCCTTGAGTGCGAACACTCATTTGCAACTCACCTAAATGATCCGGACGTAAGCGAATCTTAATTTCGCCATCTTGTCTTGCTTGCCCAAGCAAATTAACTTGATTACCAATTTGATTTACCGTTTCAGCAGTCAATACTGGTTTTTGGCCATTTGCTTGAGATACAGTGGCATCTAAAGTTTTACCGAATACTTGTTGCTCTTGGTGTGCAGGAGCTAGTCCGCTCAATGCTGCTGAAAGATTTTGTTTCTCATCAAGCTTCTTTGCAGTCGGTTTCATTCCAATCACCGCACCAGAAGCCTGCATTGGAACTAACTGAGCAACTTCAGTAAGAGCTGGAGACGATGCTGCCGCTACTAAGTTAGCCTTTGTTGCATTTTGTGAAATTTCTCTTAAGTTTAAGAAGTCTGATGTCGATAGTTTCGATGTGGCCGCTTTTGCTGGTTGATCCTTAGAATCAACATTTTTTAGATCAATCGATTCAACATCGAACTCATGATCTTTAGATAATTCGTTTAAATCCATTCCACCTAATAAAGTTGCAATATCAGTTGGTGCTACTCCACTTTCACCATCAACCGCACTCGCTTTGCCTGCACTTGCTGCAAGTTTTGCATTTTTAATCAGTTCAGCCTGAGCTGCAGTTAAAACAATATTATCTTTATTTGGTGTCTTAACTAGATTTTTAACATTTTCAGCTACTGCTGTTTTTTCTTGAACTTGATTTTTTAGATCAGGGGTCACCACTTTTGGAGCCACACCTGCACCAGCAGCTAAAGCCACTTCACCAAGATCTGCATCTGATTCTGCATCTAAAGGTTTTTCACTATCAGAATTAGAAGAAATTTTATCAGAAAGTTTTTTATCAAATAATTTTTTTAGCTCACTAGATTCCAGCTTTGCTGGGTTTTTATCCAGAGAAGAAGGAGAAGTAGCTAATTTATTACTTGCTTGCGGGATTGCGTTCAGTAGATTCGCCATGAGATTTCTCCTTTCCTGTATTTACTTTACCATAAGCCATCAACTCTGAAAGCCTAGAAGATTTATCATTTTTCAAACTAGACAAAATTTTCCCAGCTTTAACACTAGTAAGACGGGAAAGTGCCATCACTGCCAACTCTTCATCTACGCCGCCAATTACATTCGCTGCAGATTTAGGTGACATGGTTTCAAGTGTCTCGATTAATTTTGAAACTTTTTCTTCATTTGAAGCCAGTTCTTTAGCTTTTGTGGATTGAATTTCACCTTGACGTAACTCAAGTTTATTCATCTCTTCTTTAATAGCTACTTGTTGCGCTGCTAGTTCTTTTTCTTTTTCCGCTAATGACTCTTCTTTTTGTTTAATCTTTTTTTCACGATTCTCTAAATCTTTTATCACTTCTTCAGACGCAAGACACTCTGATGCAGCAACCGATGCAGCAGGAGAAAGTTTTTCTACTGACAAATCTTTTGATTCTTCTTTAGAAGGAGCTTTATCTTCAGCAATACCAATTGCAAATGGAACTGAAGCAAAAAGGACTAATGCCAAGAATGGAAGCATTTTATTCATCATGCTATTTCTTCCTCGCCATCAATGGGTCCGTGATTTAAGCGAGCTCGCATGGTAATCAAATCATCCAATTGTTTTTGCTCTAATCTATTTTGTTCAATCTTAAATTCTGTCATCGCTTTTTCTTTCAAGCGATCAATCATCATTCTTTCACGACGAGCATTGATATATTTTCTCATGTCTTGCTCTAAAAAACGACGAGCACGAATGATTTCTTGGTCTGCACGAATAATGTTTTGTTTTAGTCCTACGATATACTCTTCTAAAAGACGAATATCGTTGATGCTTGCATCCATACTTACTAATTCATTTTTACGAACGAAACTATCTTGTTTCTTTGTGATTAGATTTTTTTTATTCGTAATTTTTTCTTGGTATTTACTTTGAGAAACAGAGAGTTCCTCAAGCATTTTCTGCTCTTTTTGTACTCTTACTTTTTCTACCGTTTGCAGTTGAAATTGAAATTTAGCCATACCTGTATTTAATTATTAAATAATTTTTGTTAAATATCTAGACTGAAAAGATTGCCTACTTCTTAGTATTTGCCTGGGCAAAAGCTTCCCCAGAACGAACGATTGAATGCAGTAACCCTTCACTATCATTATAGGTAGTTGCATCATCTGTTTTTTGACGTAAATACGAAACGATTCGATCATACACCGAAATCGCCTGATCAATTCGTGGATTAGATCCTTTGGCATAAGCTCCGATATTAATTAAATCTTCTGCTTGCTTATAAACAGCCAACCATTCTTTCACTTGACCTGCCCAACTTTGATGCTCTTTTGAGGTCACTGAATTCATCACACGAGAAGCACTCGCCAAAATATCAATCGCAGGAAAGTGATTTTGCTGTGCCAGTTTTCTAGAAAGAACAATATGCCCATCCAAAATAGACCTCGCTGCATCTGCAATGGGCTCATCCATATCATCACCATCTACTAAAACCGTATATAAACCAGTAATACTTTTTCCGTTTGAGCCTGTTCCTGCTCGTTCTAGCAATCTTGGCAAAGCAGCAAATACACTTGGGGTATATCCCTTAGAAGCGGGCGGCTCACCCAAAGATAAACCGATTTCTCGTTGAGCCATACAAAAGCGAGTTACGGAATCCATCATCAGTAATACATCTTTTTCTTGATCTCGAAAATACTCAGCAATCGTTGCTCCTAAGAAGGATGCACGTGTGCGTAGAAGTGCAGAACTATCGGAAGTAGCAACAATCACTACCGATCTCTTCAATCCTTCTTCACCCAAATCACGCTCAATAAACTCTCTTACTTCACGACCACGCTCACCGATTAAGGCAATCACATTGATATCAGCTGTAGTATTTCTAGCCATCATTCCAAGTAAAACTGATTTACCCACACCTGAGCCGGCCATAATTCCCATCCGTTGGCCTTTCCCACAAGTGAGTAAACCATTAATCGCACGAACACCAAGATCAAGTGGCTCCTCAATCACAGTGCGACTCAAAGGATCAGCAGGTTTACTATAAAGTGATCGATGTTCGGTTGGGAAATCACTAGAATAAAGAGGCCCTTTACCATCGATTGGTTGCCCTCTTCCATCAATCACTCTCCCCAATAAACTCTCAGACAATAAAAAATTAGAAGCGCGAGACTTTAATCTCACCACACTATTATGATTAATTCCGCTCACTTCATCATAAGGCATGAGATAAACCCGTTTATCTTTAAAACCTACGACTTCGGCTTCAATAGGAATTGAAAACGGATCGTGTTCGTTTAGAACAATTTCACAAATACTGCCAATACTTCCGCCAGGTAAGTAAGCTTCGTAAAGTAAACCTAATGTTTTAGTAATTTTTCCAGCTTCATCATAAAGTAAATTTTGCGAAAGTCGCTCACCATACTTTTGCTGGGAAATTTGGTAGGTCATTGTTCACCCAATGATTTATTAATCAGCTCAAGTTGCGTATCTACACTTGCATTGATTCGAGCAAGATCAGTTTCTACTTTACATCCACCATGAGTAAATTCATCAGAAACATCAATTTGTATGTTTTTTAAATCTGAAAATTGAAGCTTTAAATATTCACGAATATTTTCAACTTGAGTAAAATCATCACGGCCAATTTTAATTTTAACATGATCTTTTGCGCCGATTTTTTCAACTAAGAGTGAACAAAGTGATTTTACATAATTTGGATCAGCTTTCACTTCTTTCAAGGTTACTTGTCTAGCAACTTGAAAAACCAATTGAACTAAAAATTGTTCATTGGCGTGATAAATCTCATTTTTTGAGTTTTCGAAATCATTTAAGATTGCTAAGAAACGATCAAAAACAGGCTTAGATTGAGCTTGAAACTCCTCAATCGCACTTGCCGAACCTTCGAGTTTACCTTGCTCAAATCCTTGTGATCTCGCTTCTTCACTTAATTCTAGAATTCTTCTCTCTACCTCTTCAGAAATTTTACCTTCAAGGTTTCGATTTTCTTCACTTTCTATTCCTAAGGATTTTCGTGCTGCAGGATGCAAATTAAACCTTTTGTCAGCATTCGCATCATTAGCGGCGAGAACTCCAAATTGTTTTTTTGTTTTTTCATAAGAATGAACCACTTCACCATTCAGTGATCGAGGAGTAAACGTTTTTACTTCTACATAGGGGGCATCATCTTGCTTAGGTGCTCCTAAAGGTAAACTCGATTTTTCCTGCTTGAAATGATTCATCTATTTTCCTTACTATTAAACGAGAGCATCTTCTCCACCACCACGACTGATGATAATTTTACCTTCCGCTTCAAGACGTTTAGCTACGTTTACAATTTCTTGCTGAGCTACCTCTACGTCTGATAAACGCACAGGAGGCATCGCTGCTAAATCTTCCTTCAACAAATCAGCTGCACGTTTGGAAATGTTTTTAAAGATTTTAACCTTGATATCTTCTGGTGCAGTTTTAAGAGCAACCGTAAGTTTATCATTTGGAACCTCTTTCAGTAGAGTTTGCATTCCTCGATCATCAATAAACACGATGTCTTCAAACACGAACATCAAGCGGCGAATCTCTTCAGCCAACTGAGGATCACGTTCTTCCACACGAGCCATAATACTTTGCTCGGTGTTTTTATCCATGATATTCAACATTTCAGCGATTGGAGAAACACCACCCAATTGTTGAGTGTCGATTGAACCCAATGTAGCCAATTCTTGTTTTAAGATTTCATCCACTTGCGCAAGTAATGATGGAGAAATGAAGTCTAAGTTTGCAATTCTGAGAACCACTTCAGTTTGAACAGGCTCAGGTAATTTTTTAAGAACTTCACATTTTTTATCCGAAGTTAAATGGGCCAATACAACCGCAGTTGTTTGTGGATGCTCATTCACTAAGAAATTGGCAAGAGTTCTTGGATCCACCAATTCAAGTGCTTCGAGTGATCTACCACCCTCAACCACCGCAAGCTGACCAAGAACTGTTTTCGCACGCTCTTCACCCAAGGTCTCCAAAATGAACTCTTTACCGGATGCATGTCCAAAAATTAACTGTTCTTCTTCTGAGATTTCAGCGTAAAAATCGTCTAAAACCAATTTTACAATATTAATGGGTACTTTATTCACTTGCCCCATCACCGTTACCAAACGCTTTACATCATTATCTCTTAAGCGCTTGAATATCTCTCCAGTAACACGGTTACCTAACACGTTTAGAAGGATCGCCGATCTTTCTATCCCTGTTAAATCTTCATAATTATTAACTACTAATGCACCCATGTTTAATCTCCTTAATCAGCAATTTTATCCAGCACTCGCTGATTTTGATTTATCACCAGTCGTTAATTTACTAGTATCAATTGGTTTACCCTGAACAAGCCAATCTTTTAGAATCAAAGATGCTTTATGAGGATTATTATCAATCATGCTAGAAATTTTCTCACGAATCATTTCACCCTCAATTTTATCCGGATCCAAGCGATCTGGAATGTCTGGAATCACATCATCCAATTGTGAGAGAACACTGCTCTTTTGAATTTTTTCTAATTCTTCAATTGTTTGAGGTAGAAAAGTATCAACACTCTCTGTGGTATTTTCGGTAATCCAACGAATGTATGGACGAACCACGAAGAAGAAGAACAATACAATCACTAAACAAATTACCGAATAAAGAATCATTTGTTGTACATATGATTTCCATATTGATGCATTGATTACTTTTTCAGCTTCATCGAAATCGCCATGGGCAAATTCCATGTTTTTGATCTCTAATGTATCGCCACGTTTTTTATCAATTGCCAAAGTACCCATCACTAAAGATTCAAACCCTTTTAGTTGATCTGCACTCCATTGTTCATTTTTACTCTCAGTTTTTCCGTCGGCAGAAGTCGTTTTAATCGTTTTTCCATCGATTAAAACTGCTACAGAAAGCTTCTTTAAGCCGCCAACCGGGCGTGAGGTAGTGCGAATCGTTTTTGGAATATCATAATTTACGATTTCATTACTTTTATTAGTGTTATTTTTCACCGCATTTGGAGTCACTACACCTGGCTGTTCACCCGGAGTATTTGAAACTGCGCCTGCCGGACCAGATGCCAACGGACGAGTGCCTTCCATATTTTCAGCAATTTTTTGTGAAGATTTGATGGTCGCTCCATCTTGATCAAGAATTGTTTGAGACTCTTGAATATTAGAGAAATCTAGATCAGCAGTGATCGATGCCTTCACACGGCCCTCTCCCACAACCTTGGTCAATACATCTTCCACTTTTCTTGAATACTCTTCTTCTAATTTACGCTTGTAATCACTTTGCTCACTGGTAAGTGAAACTAATGAATCATGAGAGTTTTTAGAGAGTTCTTTACCAAAAGAATCTAAAATCGCTACATCATTTGAATCCAATCCTTCAACAGCACTTGAAATCAAATGACCTATTCCGAATATTTGTTTTTCATTCAATTGAACACCGGGCTCAAGATCCAATACAACTGAAGCGGTCACTTTTTTCTGATCTTGTACGAATGCGCTTTTTTCTGGAATAGCTAAATGAATTCTAGATCTTTTCACGCCTTTGATGGTGTTGATCGATCTCATTAACTCGCCTTCTTGTGCGCGTTTTTGATTGATCTTATTCACCATACTTGTAGTTCCAAATGATTGTTTATCAAACAACTCATATCCGGAACCATTAGATTGAGGCATTCCTTGCATAGCAAGTTCCAATCTTAAATCATTCAAATACTCTGAAGGCACCATCACCTGTTTGCCTGAAGGATCCACTTGAAATGGAATCTTCTTTTCACGAAGTAAACGCATCACATTTGCAGAGTCTTCTGCAGTCATGTTTCCATGAGTGATTGGCTGATAGTTTTGCTGGGAAGCAAAATATAACATCCCACCCACAAATAACGTGATGGCGATACCTGTGATTGCTAGAGCCATTTTCCTTGCTACAGAAAGCCCTGTTAAGAACTCTCTAATCTGCCCGGTAACTCGATTGAAAAATTCCATTAACTATTCTCCTTAAACTAAACCTGCATTTTCATGATTTCTTTATATGCTTCTAAAACCTTATTCCGAACTTGCATCATTGTTTTGAGCGAAAGATCGGCTTTTTGAAGTTGAAGCATTGTTTCATGAATATTTTTTGTCTTACCTGCTATTAAATCTTTTACGGATTGATCCGCCTCAATTTGATTCTGATTGGCTTCTTGCAAAGAATTTTGAAGCGCATCAAAAAAGCTAGATCCCTTAGTTTCACCGGTTGCACTTGGAGCATTCACGCCTGTGCTTTGATTCGTAAGATTAGACTGACGAAGTCCTAGATCTGGATCAATTTGCTTGAATGAAGTATTAATAGAGTTCATTTTTTACCCCTATCGCCCTAATTCCAGCGCTTTATTCGCCATTTGTGTTGCAGCCCCAATCGCAGTTACATTTGCTTCGTAAGAACGTTGAGCACTAATCATATTTGCCATTTCTTGAACCGGATTCACATTTGGCATTTCAATATATCCATCTGCATTTGCATTTGGATCTTCAGGCTTATAAACCAATCTTTGTGGTTTAGTGTCTTCAAGTATATCAGTAACTAAAACACCTTGTGTGTTTTCATCTACTTTATTTTGAAGAATTTCCCCAAAGCTTTCACGATCTGGAGTAGCGGTCATTTCTACATCTTTACGTTTATAACCTTGTGATTCCGCATTTGCGATATTTGAAGAAATGGTGTTCATGCGCTTCATTTGGGCATCTAAACCCGACGCACTCACTCTCATAGATGAAAAGAAATCAGCCATTATTTATTCCCTCCGCCTTCTGAAACGCCGTATTCCAGCATTCCAATTTTTTTCCGAAGAGCTTCAATTGAAGCACTATAAAGGACTTGATTTTCCTTCATTTTTGCCATTTCACCGGCACGATCCACCGTATTTCCATCTAAGGATTCCACACCATTTGGATCATCATAAACATCTGCCTGAACTGCTTCAGCACCTTTAGAACCAAAATGTTCTTGGTCATTTGTTTCAAGTTTTACATTTTCAGTAAGATCAAGAGCATCCCTCATCGCTTGTTCAAAGTTTGAGGTTTTAGCTTTATAGCCGGGAGTATCCGCGTTGGCTATATTGCCAGAGATAATGTTTTGATTCTCCTGACGGAGATTCAAATTCTGATTCAACGCACGAATCGTTGGATCAAAAAAACTCTTCATGCATTAATCCCCATCACACGGTATTCCGCGAGTTTATTCCGAAGAGTACGAATGGAAATTCCTAAAGCTTTTGCAGTGTGAGTGCGATTGCCTTCATGGTATTTCAATGCTTCTAAAATCACATTTCTTTCAATTTCATTGAGCGTTTTACCCGGCTTCCAATCAGGTGATTTTTCAGCGCTATTTAAAACGATCGGAGATTCTTTATTTACGATCACTTGAATATCACGAGGTTTAATTTCACTGCCTTGACTGAGAAGAATTGCTCTTTCAACAGAACTTTCTAATTCACGAAGGTTACCAGGCCATTTTTGGGCTTTTAAGTATTGAATCGCATCTTCAGAGAAACTAGGAGTCATTCGTCCATGAATTTTTGAATGCTTTTGCGCAAATGAGTTAGAAAGTGACTCAAGATCACTCAAGCGATTTTGCAAGGATGGCACTTTTAAATTCACTACATTAAATCGATAAAATAAATCTTCTCTAAAAGATCCATCTGCAACAAGCTTGGAAAGATCTTCACTACTGGTTGCAATCCAGCGAATATCAGTTCCAGATTGAACTGCTTCATAAACTTTTTGTTGAAGCGCTAAAGATAGATTTGAAATTTCAACAATTAAAAAAGTACCACCTAGTGCCAACTCAAGTTTCTTTTTAAATTCACTCTCAAGATTTTCACCAGCGAAATCTTTTACATTTAAAACTTCAAAATTACGTTCACAACGAACGCTATTTTCATGAATATATTTTGCAATTGTTTTTTTGCCGGTACCAGTAGCACCTTGTATCAGAACTGTTGCACGACTTTTAGCAATTGTTCTTGATAACTGAAGAAGCTCAGAGAACTCGTGATCTGTGGAGCCTAATTCTCTTGTGTCGATAAATAAACCGCTAGGTTTTTCAAACTTATTTTCGCTTCTCAACATCGTCTTTGCCCTCCTTGGCAATTCCATCTAACGCCTTCTGCGCTAAATTTTTCCAAACATCATCATCCTGACTCTGTTTAATTTTTTCAAGTGATCCGGCTGCAGTGAGTTTTGATCCGCGTCCTCCATCTTTTAACAATGCGTGTGCATGTGCATAAAGAACGTGATTTCCTCCTATTTTATTTTCTATCGCTTCGCCGTAAAGAGCAACAGCTTCCTTCCATTTTTGTTGAAGTTCGAGCTGTTCTCCCTCTGAAGTATAGAGATAGGAAACTGACGGAACGTTTGAAAAGTGGCGATACTCAAAAGAAGGTTGATCCTTCTCCGTCAATTTAGACGCTATTAACCTTGATTCATGAAAATACTTGGCAGATTGTGAAGAATCATTCATTTTCTTAGCTAATTCACCCAAAAATGCCCAAATTTGGGATTTTGAGTAAGCACTAACTGTGCCAATCTTAGGAATTAAGTTTTTTGCTGTTTCATAAGCTTTTTCATCATTTCCAGAATCTTTAAAGAAAAGCGCCTTCATTAAATCACGTTCAAGTGAAAGTTTGGATAGATCTCTGATGGTTGAAACTTTTTCCAAAAATAGTGCTGCTTGTTTTTCATCTTTTAGATCAAACGAATCGCCATTCCAAATTGATTTTGCTTCAACAAAAAAACGTTCTTCTTGCTCATTGCTGCTATCTAAAAATAATGATTTTTGAATATCATTAGCAACACTTTTTAATTCAATCTCATCTCCACTTCGGTATGGCTCGATTAATTTTAAAGCAAGTGTTGTTAGTTTTTTATCTGCTGCAAATCGAGCAATTTTAAGTCGCATTTCATCACTAATTGGATCATATGTAGGAGGTGGTAAATAATCTCCATACTTTTCATAAATAGCAATTGCACCATAATAATTTTTAACACTTAATTGATTTTCTAGAAGGCGTTTTACCCCACCCACCATTCCGCGTTCAATCATTTTTCTAGCTTCAATTGAAGGGTTTTCTCGTAATTGCTGCAAACCTCTTTGAATCGCTTTTTCATCTTGTTCAAAGGAAAGAAGAGTTCGAACTTCAGTGAGTGCAATCAATTCGTTCAGGGTTGTGGAATAAAAAGAAGTTGGATCTTCGATGTTTTTAACTTCATTAGAATTGAGGTAACGAATTGAACTACTCAATTCAAAACCACCATGTTTTCCACATGGCAACATTCTGAGTCGTGCAATCACTGCCCCGGGGGTCATCGGATATTGATTTACGGTTTCAGTAAAGTTTTTTTCTGAATCTGCAGGATGATTAATAGATCTAATTTCAGCGATTCGCAAACTAGCCTTCCAAGCTGCAGGTTGTGATCTTGCAATCGCGAGGTATTTTAAAAAACTTTCTTCGGCTTTTCCGTACTCTTCCAATTGAAAAAATGATTCCGCTAAATTCATATACACATGAGGATATTGAGCCATTCCATCTGTATTTTTTTGAATGATTGAACTATAAGTTTGAATCGCTTGAGCGTATTGATTTCTGTTAAAGTACAAATCACCTAGTTTAAAAGCCACTTCGGTTCTAATTTGTGCCTTACCTGCATTCTTTTGAAGCCATTCATACTCTACACGAGCTTGATCGTATTGCCTGATTTGATATAAACATTCAGCAGCGCCATAGCGAAACAGCCAAATCAACGGATGATTGGGCAAATCTTTTTGAATTTTTAAAAATGAATCTAGAGCACTTAGCCACTCTTCTTTTCTGAAGGATTGAACAGCAAGAAAAGCGGTACATTGTAAACCCACTTCTGTTCCTACTACTCTTTTAGATAATTCTTGAATCAGTGCTCGTCCTTGATCATAAAGCTCAAGCCGATAATAAGAACTCGCTTTTAAAAAATCCATCTCCGTCAGAAACTTTGAATTTGGATATTCTTTGCTTAAAAAATCAATCGTTTTTACCACCAGAGCATGTTTGTTTTCGCGTGAAAGCTTCAGGGCCAATCGAACCATCTGCTCTTCTTCATTCTTGCCGGGTGGTTCTTTATAAACAAAACCATGATCAGGAATAAATTCAGGAAAATAGGTATTTAAATTAACAACAGGATGTTCGGCACGATATTTAATCCAAAGAGTATTTTCACGATCCAGGGGTGTTTCACAAAATTTAAGTGAATTTCTAGATTCATCTATTCTTTTTTGTCTCAAAGCTCTTTTATCTGAGTCTTTTTTAAGTATTTCGTCCTTAAGTTTAGTTGTGTTTTTAGAGTCTTGGATTTTTCTCATTTTTTCGGCTTCAACTAAAGTTGGGCCTTTTTTATACCAAAAATCTACAATGAATTTTCCTTTTTCTTTTTGGTGAAAATCAAAGTGCTCCATGGCTGCCTTAGAAAGGGCGTCTTTACCAGTTGGAAATGAATATTTACCCGAAATGATCAACTCAGAATCTTTTTCTTTTGCTTCTAATTTTGAAATTCTTGGATCTTTAATTTTAGAAAGATAACGATTGAAATCAGCTTCACCACCAAAGGCAACTCCAATATCTAATAAGGTAGCTGCGGGAATGTGCAATTCAAAACCTGTAGCACGTTCTTGAATCGTGGGCTTAAATGAATCATCTAACGAAATACTAAGGCGACTGAAGGAAGATTGATGTTGAACACTTAAAGAGTCGCTATCTCCATTAGAGATAGCATCAGCAGAGTAAGCGTAAGACAACATGGAACCGCATCCAGCGGCGATCATGAATATGATCTTCAAAGCACTCACTCCCTTCCTTGGCAGTGTTTATTGCTGTTTTTATTGAATCAAACAGCAGTGGGCATTTTTTTACCCGGTACCTATTACCTATTGTGGCAGATTTTGCAGCCCTCGGGCAATGAAAGTTTTCGCATTTTTTCAAAATTTCTGATAATTTTTAATTATCTCAATGAAATCATTTTATTACACGATAACTGTTGTTTTTTTGTCACTCACCCTGAACACAGCCTGTAGTGTAAGCAAACTACTGGTGGGACAAGTGGATCCTGTCGATCAAAAATCGAGTTCAATTAAAGTCATCCCTGTTGAAAGCATTAGTCCGAGCTGGAGTAGAATTGATATTTCGGAAAATTCAATCGTAGCCAACGAAATGCCGGATCGGGCATGGCAATCCACCAAAACGGCTTCAGTCATCTCACTAAATTCTGCTTGTCGACAAATCAATGACGAAGCTCAAAACTTTTCTGAAATGGGTCCAAAACAAATCACTGCTGATCTTCTTTCTCAATGGAGTGAGGTTGAAAACAAAAGTGAAAGAGATCTCACCATCTCTGGCTTTCCTGCTTTTGAAACGACGGCTGAAGGAATTTATTTTAATCGAAAAAGAAAGTTTCAAACTGTGGTCGTCAAAACACCAACGTGTGTTTATGATTTAATTTTTCTCAGTACTACTAAAAGTTTCAATCAAGATCTTGTAACCTTTCATCAATTCCGTGATAAACTCATCATTAAGTGAGCTTAGAAAAAATCTCTTATCGTTTAGGAATTGAACAATCCCTTTCTAGATCCATCTCTTTTGCAGGTGGCTTCTCCAACCTTACTTACATCACTTTAAAAGAACTTTTCGCTTTGCCTTTTCCTACCAAGCTCGTGATTGAACAAATTCAAGCTATAGGCGTTCAATCGTTTTTTTTAGTATTGATCACCGGATTAGCAACTGGATCAGTTATGGCCCTTCAATTCGGAGAAGGACTTGCCCGATTCGGAGGAACACTCTATGTTCCAAAACTAACTTCACTAGCAATTCTTCGCGAAATGGGCCCAGTTTTCACGAGTCTTTTGGTAGCAGGTAGAATTGGATCTGGGATGGCTTCTGAAATTGCGTCTATGAAGGTCACTCAACAAATTGATGCGATTCGAGCACTTGGCACTTCACCCACTCAAAAAATTGTGATTCCGCGCTTAATTGCGTGTTTAATTGCCCTCCCACTTCTTACCTTGTTTGGTGATTATGTGAGTTTGTTTGGAGCCATGCTGATTTCAAAGACAGAACTCAATATTGATTTTAGTTTTTTTGTAGCAAAAGCCCTTCAAACCATCACCTTTACCGATCTCATTACTGGTCTTGCAAAAACGGTGGTATTTGCATTTTTCATAGCGATTGCTTCTTGCTGGAAAGGTTTGAATACCGAGGGTGGAACCGAAGGTGTCGGCCGCACCACCACTTGGGTTGTGGTCACCAGTTCAATTTTCATCATGATTGCAGATTTCTTTTTAACAAAATTTTTCTTTCTCACGGTTTATCCAAAATATTAATGGCAAACGAAAATTCAGCAACTGAGCCAGCACTACGAATTAAAGACATTTACAAAAGTTTTGGAACCAAACAGGTTCACAAAGGCGTTTCCTTTGATCTTAAAAAAGGCGAAATATTAGGCTTATTTGGTGGTTCAGGAACAGGAAAAAGTGTGGTCTTACGATCTATCATTGGATTAGAGCATCCAGATAAAGGTGAGATCATTTTTGAAAATAAAAATTTAGTTGAACTGAGTGAAAAAGAACTCTTCGAAGTGCGCACCAAAATTGGCTACGTATTTCAAAATGGGGCTCTTTTTGATTCACTCACCGTTGAAGAAAATCTGGCTTACCCCCTTAAAGCTCACTCTAATTTAAGTGATGAAGAAACTCATACTAAAGTAAATCACATGCTTGAATTGGTGGATATGAAGGGCTCCAATCTTTTGCTACCTAATGAACTATCAGGCGGGATGCAAAAACGTGCAGGACTCGCCAGAGCCATTATTTTAGAACCAAAAATCATTCTTTTTGATGAGCCAACCGCAGGACTTGACCCGGTGAACACCGAGCGTTTATTGAATAATATTTTAGAATTTAAAAAGAAAGGCATGACAGGGATTTTTGTGACTCATGATATTCCTGCAGCTTTTAAGATTTGTGATCGAATTGCTATTTTATACGAAGGAAAAATTGAACTGATTCTCACGCCTGATGAAATGAAGGCCTCGAGTGATCCGTTAGTAAAATCGTTTACGACAGGAGCCCATATCCGATGAAAGATGATGAAAAGAGAATAGAAAAAAAAGTAGGTGTATTTGTATTGGTAGGGTTATCCCTCGCCTTGCTCGCCTTACTAGTGCTCGGTGGAAAACAAAGTATTTTTGCTTCTGTGAATCATTACACCACTCACTTTAACAAAGTAGATGGATTAGTGAGTGGCGCAAAAATCACTCTAGGCGGATTGCAAGTGGGCACAGTCAGTCAAGTTGAACTTGATCCTAACACTCGTGATATCAAGGTGAGCTTTGCCATTGAGAAAAAATTTGCAGAGTGGATCAGAAAAGACTCGAGCATTGAGATCGTTACTCAAGGCGTACTAGGAGATAAATATTTATCCATCATTACTGGGGATCTGAACCAACCAATCATTGAAAATAATGGCGAAATCTCACAAGGTGCAAGTAAGGATTTTTCAATGTTAGTGAGTTCCAGTGAAAAACTCATGGAAAAACTTACGGTCACCGCTGAAAGTTTTGATAGAATTCTCACTACCTTCAACAAAGGCAATCGGGCAGATCAAATTTTCCAAGGATTTGCTACTACCTCAAAAAACATGGCTGATATCACTACCAAACTAAATGGGGAAATGAGCCAACTCAAAATTAAAAGCGCACTCAATCATCTTGATTCTATTTTGGAAAAAATTGATCACGGAAAAGGCACCGTGGGTGCTTTCATCAATGATCCAGCGCTTTACGATGATGCAAAGGCATTGGTCGGGCAAGTTAACCGTAACCGCATTGTTCGTAACTTGATTCGTCAAACGATTAAAGATAACAAATCTAAAAATCCAGGAGATCCTGAAAAAGATCCGGAATAGTTCTTATCTAAAAACCGGGAATTTTGTTAAGATTAAGAGATGAAAACTTCTCTTTTGATCTTAACTGCATTCAGTCTTTTACCCTTTAGCACCACTCACGCTGCACAAAAAAAGTTAGCCAACACAGATCTTTGTTCGCAATTCACCATCATCTCCCATCGTGGCCTATCAGGGCTATTTCCAGAGGAATCAAAACCTGCTTATCTGGCAGCTGCGGATCTTGGAACTGACTATCTCGAAATGGATGTCCATCGCACCAAAGACAACATTCTCATTGTGAATCACGATAACAGCTTTGCACGCACCACCAACATCAGTTCAATTTTCCCAGAGCGTGTGAATGATCTCATCTCTACTTTCACTTTTGATGAAATTTCAAAACTCAGTAACAAAGGGGTTCCAATTCTAAAACTTGAAGATGTGATTAACATCGCTATTTTGCACCCACTTCATCCAGGACTCTACATTGAAAGTAAATCACCTGAGTTATACCCTGGTGTTGAAAAACAAATGATCGACCTACTGGAATCAAAGGGAGCATTTAAAACCGTGAAAGTTTACTTTCAATCTTTTGATCTGGAGAGCATCAAACGGTTTAAAGAATTGCGCCCTGAGATCCCTCGCTTGTATCTTACCGACGCACCCTACTCTACTTTAACAAAAGTTGAAATTCCCTTAGCTGTTCAATATGCAAACGGAATCGGCCCAAATTTAGGTGTGATCAAATCAAACAAACTCGATGCATTCTTATCCTTGGTTCATCAATCCAAACTCATTGTTCACTTTTGGACCGTAGACGACCAAAACTTAATGAAAGTTTTGATCAATGCTCATGCAGATGGAATCTTCACTAACCGCACAGATTTACTGGTGGAAGCATGCGGAAGACTCAACAAACCTGAAATCACAAAAATGCTTTCACGTTATTAATTACTATCTTAACCATAACTGAATGCACCTAGCATCACAAAGGTGTCAGACACCGATTAGGAAATAAAAAAAGGCCCTGTTGGATCACCAACAGGGCCTTCGACTTAACACGCTATAAAATAACTCAGATTACTCTTGGCTTCCAGATCCCATATTTCTCATATCTTGAGAAGTTTTGAGAGGAGTGATCATTCCACGTTTGCGAAGTTTTTCCACAAGAGTAGTACGATTCAATCCAAGAAGCATAGATGCACGGTTTTTGTTACCGTTCGTGCGAGCTAAAGCTTGATCCACAAGGTGGTTTTCGAAAGCAGAAACAACTGCTTTTAAATCCAATCCTTTTTCAGGCAAAAACATGCGTGGGAAATCAAGATCAGCTGTTGCGCCGAAACCAATTTGTGCAGATTGAGTTGTTTGGTAGATCTTAGCAGGAATATCGTTTGCTTCGATGATTCCAGTGCCTTTCATGATCACTAAACGCTCAATTACATGCTCAAGTTCGCGAGCATTTCCTGGCCAAGTGTAGCTAGTGAATGCATCCAAAGCTTCTGCACTTGGAGTAGCAGAAACGCTTGAACCAGTAAGTTTATTGTATTTCTCAATGTAAGTGCGAACTAACATTGGGATTTGAGCTACGCGATCACGTAGAGAAGGTACGTTCAAAGATACGAAAGAAATTTTCGCGAATAAATCTGAACGGAAAAGTTTTTCTGAAACTAGTGTTTGAAGAGAAGCACTAGAAGAAGCAATTACACGTACTGGGTAATTGTTTTGAACTAACTTAGCTTGAAGGTGAAGTGGGAGTTCGTTGATTTCTTCGAAATAAACAGAACCGCCTACTGAAGTTTCCATTTTAGATTGGAATTCAGATTCAAGAACTTCACCGCTTAATGCGCAGTTAATTACTGAAAAGTTTTTAGCAGAACGAGAAGAACGGTTGTGAATGATACGAGCAATGATTTCTTTGCCTGTTCCAACTTCACCTGTAATTAATACACCTTGTTCTGTTGTCGCTGCTTTTTCAATTAATGAAGAATCTTCCGCTGTGATACCTGCAGAAAATGCCGATTGAATAGGGTTTTGGGTCTCTAACATGATAAACTCCTTCCGTGAGTTTTTTTGTTTTTTAATCTGATTTTCAAAAGTCATTTCATCCTTTGACTCTTGAGCGTGTCAGCCAATAATAGGGTAAGGCATTAATTGGCGCACTGTCAAAAACTTTTCTTAAAAAAAATACAATGACATGGAGTAAGTCTGGCGGTTTTTGGAATTGCTTAGCAATTACAAAGTGTTATAAAAATACTACACAAAGTGCGTGTATGCAAAAAAATTAAGACTCGCCAACTCTTTTGCCCATTGTTCAGCGTTACGATCACCTCGGTAGTAAACCCAAAGACCAATACTTGCTAAAAAAAGAAGAGCAACGAATGCAATCATGATCCACTTTTTGCCTTTTCTTCGCATATTTCGTGCGAATTCTAACAAAATGTAAGCCATGCATGCAGCCAGAATTGGATAGATACGAATGAAAAGTACCATTGGAATTCCCTATTAAAGAGCAGCTTTGAGAGCCGCTGTTTGATCCGTTTTTTCCCAAGTAAACTCAGAACCGATGCGTCCGAAGTGTCCGTACGCTGCAGTTTTAAAGTAAATCGGGCGAAGTAAATCAAGAGTTTCAATGATTCCACGAGGAGTCAGACGGAATGTTTTTTTCACAGCCGCTTCAATGCTGTTTAATGCAACTTTTTCAGTGCCATAAGCTTCTACATGCACACTCACTGGTTCAGCAACACCGATAGCGTAAGCAAGTTGAACTAAACAACGATCAGCAAGTCCGGCTGCTACGATATTTTTAGCTACGTAACGAGCCATATAGCATGCAGAACGATCTACTTTTGAAGGATCCTTACCAGAGAAAGCCCCACCACCGTGAGCACCGTGTCCGCCGTAAGTATCTACAATGATTTTTCGGCCAGTTAAACCGCAATCACCCATAGGTCCACCGATCACGAAACGACCGGTTGGATTAATAAAATATTTTGTTTTTGAATCAAGAAGATTTGCAGGAATCGTTTTCTTGATCACTTCTTCCATTACCGCTTCCACGATTTGAGCGTGTGAAACACTTTCAGCATGCTGAGTGCTCACTACAATTGCATCAATGCCTGTAGGCTTGCCATCAACATAACGAGCAGTCACTTGAGTTTTTCCATCCGGACGCAACCAAGGAAGTTTTCCGTTTTTACGAACTTCTGAAAGCTTACTCGCTAATTGATGTGACATTGCGATCGTCAAAGGCATCAATTCAGGAGTTTCATTCACAGCATAACCAAACATGATCCCTTGATCGCCAGCACCTTGTTCAGCTTTATTATGAAGACCTTCTCCAGTAGTAACCCCTTGAGCAATATCTGGGCTCTGACGATCTAAAGTAACCATCACCGCACATGTATTAGCGTCGAAACCTTTATCTGAGTGATCGTAACCAATTTTGCGAATCGCTTCGCGCGCAACATGAGAATAATCCACACGTGCGTTCGTAGTCACTTCACCTGCAACCACGACTAAACCTGTGGTCACTAAAGTTTCACAAGCGACGCGAGCCTTTGGATCTTGTGCAAGGATTGCATCCAAAACAGAATCAGAAACCTGATCTGCTATTTTATCTGGATGGCCTTCAGTTACTGATTCAGAAGTAAAAAGTGTTTCAATTGCCATGATGTTAATCTCGGTTGTTAATTCAATTATTTTTTATGAATTGCAAACTTAGGAGTTGTTCCTTTGTTTTGTTCTTTACGCTTACGTCTTTTACCCGTGCGAGCGATTTTAACTTTACGAGCCATTGTGGTTTTACCAGTACGTGATGACATAGCATCCTCCTTAAAATTTAAATATAAATTGACTAAGCTAATTTGAGTAACTTTTGGTCTCCCAAAAGTCAACTCAAAATGGCCTTATCCTTGCTCTCCCCCCTGGTTAAGGAGTTCCCATGACCAACCATTACCTCATTCTTTTGCTATCGGTACTTTTCAGCCTTTTCCTAGGAATTTCAAACGGAAACGCCTCTGAAAAGGCTCCTTTATTCCTAAAAATTGGCGAGCAAAGGCTCCTGCCACTACCGCCATTTGATCGATATTCGGTCAGTGGGAGCGCGATCCGATATACCCGTCTTTCTAAGGAAAACCTTCTTCTCATTAAAGGAATTTCGGCTGGAATGAGCACTCTCCTCCTCACCCACGATCAATCCACCAGCACTCAGGCAATCCAAGTCGAGGCAAAAGCCGTATCTCCTTACCCGCATCCACTTTTACAAGCTTTAAACCTACTAGAGACGACCGAAACAATTGACGGGGGGGTTCAATTTATTCTGAGAGGGGTGGTGAGTAAACTGAAAGAGGCCCAAGCCATCGCTTTTTTGAAAAAAAGATTTCCCACTTATGTGATCGATGAAACCTCGATTGAACCCACTTGGTTGGATCAAAACAGGAGACAAATTTCTGAGATTTTAAAATCCTACCCTGGACTTAAGTTATTGGATCAAGAAGACTCGCTCACGATTCAAGGTTCGATTTCAAATGAATTTGCAAGTGCAGCACTCACTAAAAAAATGCAATCCATTCAACCTCTCATTGAATTTGATTTTCAAACGATCAAAGGATTCTCTCCCACTCTCTATTTTAAAGTTTTTTTACTCGAAGTGAAAAAGGAATTCACTTCTAAACTCGGTGTGGAGCTCACTTCACTAGATTCGATTCTCAGTAAACCGGTGAACGCCTCCATCCAAGCACTCACCGAAAGAGGACTCGTACATGTTCTCTCCGCACCTGAACTGGTAGTGAAATCACCTGGGCAAGCGGAACTTTTTGCAGGAGGAGAAATGCCCATTCGCCTGAAAAATAAATTCGAAGATAAAGTGGTTTGGAAAAATGTGGGCTTATCCTTGAAGTTAGACGTGAAGGAATACAATGGTGAAAAAGTTCGACTCTCAATTGAGACCGAACTCAATCACATCAACAACGCACTCACCTTAAATGAAATTCCGGGGATCAAAACCAATCGAATTAAAACACAAGTTGAAGGGACTATGGGAAAGCCACTGCTATTATCAGGCTTATTACAAGAAGACACACGGGAGAAAATCAGTGGTCTTGCAGGATTGTCTGATATTCCAGTTTTAGGAAAACTCTTTAGCAGCGAGGATTTTCAAAAGGATCGTTCCGAACTTGTTGCCGTATTACTTCCTTATCGCGAGCCGCCTCGTGATCCGATGCAAAGAGTTTCAAGCGATATTCCCAGAGGATATTTGCCTGTATCTAGAAATTATCTTTCTCAAGATGAACTAGAAAGAAAAAAATCTAGTCGGGAGTATCCATGGAATGTACTTTAAACCCAATACTAACAGAGTTTCTAACATCATCAAAAATCACGGATCTTTGCTTTAACCGGCACGATGAAATTTATTTAGATCAGGGTCGTGGGTTTGAAAAATTTCCAAATCCAGAGCTTATTTTTCATTCTGAAACTGAATATCGAAACTTCGTGCTTGAAGAAATCTCTAAAAGCGGAAAAGTGTGGGATGCAAAACTCCCTTTTCTCGATACGGTATTTTTTGGAACCCATCGTGCGCACGTCGCATTTCCTCCCCTTGCTCAACACGGCATTTCCCTTTCACTTCGAAAGCTTCCTACCCGCTCTAAACTCACCCATCAAGAAGCTCAATTAAAAGCTGCCCAAAGGTGGAGTGAATCAGGGGTTGGTTTTGCACTCTTAGTGGAAGCAATTGGGAAAAAAGAAACCATTATTTTTGCAGGAGCAACCGGCTCTGGAAAAACTACCCTCTTAAATGATCTTGTAAGTTTTATCCCGAGTTACGAACGCATTATCACGTTAGAAGATACCGCTGAACTTTGCCCACAACACGAACATTGGTTGAGCTTGTTATCTAGAACATCTAATGCCGATGGGATTGGTGAAGTGAAGTTGAGAGATTTGGTGAAACAAACTTTGCGCATGAAACCCGATCGCATTTTAGTGGGAGAATGTCGTGGGGATGAAGTGATAGATTTATTACAAGCACTAAATACCGGCCACCGGGGAACACTTTCTACGATTCATGCAAACTCTGCAAAAGAAGCCATTAAACGCTTGGAACTCCTTGCGATGATCGCTGCTCGTGGAACCATTCCCGCAACATTAATGAAAGAGTTAATTGCTAACGGTATTCAAAAAATCGTATTTTTATCCGAGCGAAAAATTGAAACCATTATTCAAATTGAAGGATTTGAAAGAGATTTAATTTTTTCAAGAGCAATATTTCAACCTGAAAAGGTTTAATTAAAACTTATAGTCTTTCTTTATATCTGAGCAAAGCTCTTTAAGATCTTCTTCTGGAAAACTGGTGAATGAACTTAATCCAAAATTTTCAGCACCCAAATTTCTAGATTGCATCACTTGATAAAGAAAAGCTGTGCCATTTTCACCAAGATACTGCGTGTTTTTTCTATACACTGGATCTCGAGTGGCTTCTGAAAAGGGAATCCATTTGACTCCAGCCTTTTCATATTTTGTTAATAATTGATCTAACATTTTAGCGCTGAAAGAGCTGAGATGAAGAAGTAATATTTCTTTTACTTGTCTGTGGAATAGGCCTTTAGATAAAACTCTTGCTCGATTCAGTTGCTCCATTCCATTATCTAAAAAACTTTGTTCTAGATAATGAAGTGATGCTTGATCATTCTTTTTAAGGCAACGAAGGTAAGGCGCATTCCAAGCCCAATCCCTAAAACTAATACTCACTTGAGCAATTTTATATCCATTATTTTTTAGATATTTTCTCACGCCATTACGCTTAGCTAATGTTTCGCCCTCATTAAGAAATGGATACCTGAAATACTTCCAATCCATGCCACAGTTAATTTCTTCAAGAAGTTTTTCATTTTTCTTAATATCATTCGTATATTTTTTTACTGATAGATCATTTAAATGGATATGAGAGTAGGTGTGATTCCCGACAGGATAATTTGCCTCCACCCAAGTTTTCATGTCTTGCATCATCGAATCTGATTCTGCGCCTGGTTCGGATACTTTGAGCCCATTAATAAAACCATAGACTCCAGGCACTTCATGTTTTTTAAAAACTGCCAAAACTTCATTCATGACTTCACTGCGGGAAACACCGTGAGGTAAATCTCCATACCCAGGAATATCGTCAACCGTGATTGCCATCTTTACTGGCACTCTTTTTATTGCGTGCGCACTCGGGATTAAAAACATTAAAGCTAAGGTAAATACTGAAATCAATTTCATGGTTGTTGAATTATACAGAATTTATTTAATAATACAAGACAAAAACGCTCGGGAATTACAAATTCAACTAAAGAAGTTTACATAAGTTTATGATATTATTAAACAATCTCTATTTACTCCTGAATGGATTAGTGCTAAAATTTCCACGAAATTGAATACTTTGTTCCCTACCCATTCAGGATAAAAACTATGACTTATACCAGTTCAATCGTATCGATGTTATTTTTAATCATCACTAGTATAGCCCAACCCTCTTCTGCTTATGCACAAGTAAGTAGTGAAACTGAAGCTCATGAGTTAACCAGTAAAGAAAAAAAAGAATTAAAAAAAGCTCTAAAAAGATCTCAACGTCGCATTCTTTCTAGTCCTGAACTTTCTTTTCAGTTTTCTGAAATACTGCAAAATTGCACTGACAACGAAGATCCTACTTGTCAGGCAAAACTCGAAGAGGCGTTAAAAGATGTCACTTCTAATATTCCTTCAACTGAAATCAAAGGAACTACTTTTGGAATTTGCAAACCCGATCAATCCAATCGAAAACTTCATCAACTTGTATTTAATAAAAGATCCTATGACTGCAAACTTTCCTCACAAGGAAAGGTCTACAATAAAAATCTAATCCGCAAAACCTACGGCCCAGGTCTATATTGGGATAAAATGGCATTAGTAATGTTTTGCACAGGACCTGCGTATGGAACGAAAATGAGCGGATACACCGCATCTGTTGGAGCGTATGCAGGAATTACTGTAGGAACCGTATTTGGTCGTGCTGGTGCTTGCATTGTTGTCGGTGCTGGAGCCGCAGTAGGTGCAATCATCGGAGGAGATGTTTTTCAATTTGAAAAATAATGATTCATTTAAATGTTAAATAAAACTTTCACTTTACTGCTGCTGACCTTTATTCTCGCATCGGCCTCCTATGCTGATAGTGATTCATGCGTCATGCCGAATTTTGATCAAGAAGTGATTACTACTGCAAGCTCTTTA
The DNA here is from genome assembly GCA_947372355.1 of Bdellovibrionales bacterium. Lineage (GTDB taxonomy): Bacteria > Bdellovibrionota > UBA1018 > UBA1018 > CAIMNF01 > CAIMNF01. The sequence goes on from CANBTI010000009.1 coordinate 57,993, forward strand.
AAAGAATTGCAACAACCTGAAATTACTGAAAACACCTGTTCTCAGTATCGTGAAGAGTTCAAAAGACGCTCGAAAGATCATTCAAAACTAAACGATGCCGAGTTTAATCGACTAACCGTTCTCTGTGGAAAATGGATGTTTATTAACTCTGGAATGCGAACCGATGTTGGAATTCCTATCTCGGTTTTAAATGCGATCGAAGCACTCCCTTCAATGGAAACAAAACTGAAGAATTTTGGCTTTTTAAGCGATGAATCGTGGAGTGCCGAACCCTATCCGTTTGGAGTGGTTCCAGCGCAGCAACTCAGAAGACTTGCCTTCAAACGCTTAGGAGCAAATCGAATTGTACAAATCAGCTGTGCAGCTTGCCATACCGGCAAACTACCTGATGGTCGGGTTGCACTCGGAGCGAGTAACGAAGCTTTGAGTTACGGACAATTTAATTTGTATACCCTCTATTCAATCTGGTTAGTAGACCGACTCAAACTTGATGAAACACGCTGGGATGCAGATTTAATTCGTTTCTATCAGAAACTTGACCCCGAACAATTAAACGAAAAATTTAAAAGCCTTCGAAGCTCATCGACACTTCCCTTTAATCAATTTTTACTTAAAAATATTATTGGAGAAGAGCCACCACCACTTGAAACTCAACGTGCATTTTTGCGATCAGGTGCTGGAGTCTATAATGGTTTCGCCCCCAGCCTAAACTTTAAAAATCGGCAAATATTTTTAACCACTCCACAATTATGGGGAATAGGACAAAAGGGTGAAACAACGTATGGATCACTTTCAAGGCAACCAACTCTGAATCATTTCATTGCTGAGGCATTCGTATACTCGAATCGAAGCGCTAAATACAATCATGAACAATATATTGGTCCCATTCGAGAGTTTCTTAAATGCTTAAAAGCACCCAGTAGTCCAAAACCAATTATTTCGCTCGTTCGAGACACAGGGAAGAAGGTCTTTGAAAGAAGTTGCATTCAATGCCACGACCTTACCAATGGGGGTGGATCAATTACTCAACCAGCAAAAGCCTTAACCATTCCGTCAACCTATCGAAGTCTTTTTGAGGAATACTCAGCACCTGATATCCAAAGCACTGTAAACTTCGATATTTTAAAAAAAGACGAATTGCTTCATCCGCAGCATGATGAATTCAAAGTAAGACGACTAAATGGAATCTGGACCAGATCAAGGCTTACCCTAAACGGGCAAGTGAATGGTTTAGATCAAATGTTTTGCCTAAATGGAAAAACAAGAAAAAGTATAAATCTTGAAGATCCCCTTTCAGATCAAATTCATCGTGATCTCTGTACCAACTACTCACTTGAAGAACGTCAGGGTTTACGTGAATTTTTAGAACATTATTAAAACTATTTTTTCCAGTTTTGCTTCATCAAATACTGCTGTTTTTCCCAACATTCGTGAAATGTGTAAGGAAATACCCATAGCTTGCCGCCTAAAATCAGCGCAAAGATCACCCAAAAGAAACTCATCGTTAACCAAAATCGAAAAAGTTTTTCCAATTTCATTGAATACTCATCCCAAATGATATGGCTAAACTACCAAACAGCAATAACATCACTGAAGGAAGCACTAAAATAAAAAGTGGTTTTAAGCACGCATTAGGAAGCACTTGTAACTCACGCGAAATCTTCATCTTTAGATCAAACAAATAATTACGATAAATGGAATCTAAGCGATCTAAGCTCCCCCGCCCTTCCGTGAGTGATTGTTGGATTGAACGTCTGATTTCCACACCAAACTGCACGATCGATTCTTCCACTGCATTTTTGCTTAAACTACGGAGTGGAAACTTTTCCCAAATCTGGGCTCCCCATTGTTGTAGCAATTCCGGCTCTTGTTGATGCATGAACTCCATAGATTTACTCCAGGCCAAATCGGGAGGATGCCCACCTGAAATATCTGCAATCATGCGTTCAAAAAAAACCTTACTCGCTAAAATCCAAGTGCGATGTGATCGAGAAACTCTTCCATAACGAGCATGCTCCATCATGGTGAGCATCCAATAAAAAGCCATCATTCCCAATAATAAACAAAAACAAACCAAACTGAGGAAAAGGCCTTGGTATTCAGCGAGTCCTGGTAAAAGAAAATATAAAATGAATCCAAAAAAAGGCACCATGAGCACTGAAATCAAAACTTGCCCGAAGGCTTGGGATGATTTTGTTTTCGCTTCAAGCATCAGTTCACGTTCTTCTTCTAAACTCAGAATCATGCGTTCCAGAGA
>CANBTI010000010.1 GCA_947372355.1 Bdellovibrionales bacterium
AACAAGCAAAGCTAAAAACCCCTTGGAGATGGAATCTCAAGCTAAAGCAGTGGAAACAAATAGAAGTTGTAGAGTTAAACGAAGTGGGCTGCCGTGTAGTCTAGAAAAAAAGCGACATCTTTATAGACATATACCGGCGCCCGAAGTGAACAGATCCACATACTCTACTCTTCACGCATTCATTTATGATTTTTAATTGAATGAAATTTATCATTTAACGAAAATATCATTGACTGTTCGGTTTTTGTTCGGTAATAATCACCCATGAAAACTTGGTCAACCGTTACCAATAAAACATTGCATGCACTTACACTCAGTGCCGCTCAGAACGAAAAATCGGCCACGATCACATTGCTTGAACATCTTGCTGAAATTGATCGACGAAGATTATATGCTGAGATGGGTTTTCCCAGTCTTTGGGTTTATGTTCACGAACTACTTGGTTATTCTGAATCACAAACCTCAGATCGAGTAAATGCAATGAGACTGATGATGAAAATTCCTGAAGTTAAAAATGAATTGGAGTCAGGAAAAATCTCTCTCACCACCACTGCGAAATTGGCGACCCATGTACGAAGAGAAAAAACGAGTACTTCAGAAACATTAAATTTATTGTCAGCCATTTCAGGAAAGTCATCGCGCGAAGTAGAGCAATATCTTGCACAAAACTCAGTGGTAGATTTTAAAATGGATAAACTGAAGTCAATCACTCCTCAAACCACTAGAATCATCATTGATGTGGATTTGGAGTTTTTAGAGCTAATAAATCGAGTTCGTGAATTGAAGGGGCATCCCGGAACAAGTACCCAAGAGCTCTTAAAAGTTTCAATGCAAAACTTAGTAAAAAAACATGAGATTAAACCCTCAAAAGTAAGTTCGAAAAATCATCAGCAAAAAGAATATAATGAAATTGAGCTTCCAGCGCCCGAAGTGAAGACGCATATAGCTGAAGATGATTCTCGATATATTCCAACACACATCAGAACTAAAATTCGCCTGCGCTCTGGTGATCAATGTGAATTTGTGGATCATTCAACTCAACGACGATGTAATTGCAAAACTAAACTCGAGTTTGATCACATCATCCCCTATTCACTCGGGGGGCAAACCACTTTTGAAAACTTACGTCATTTTTGTTCCTCACATAATAAGCTTTCTGCTATTCGCCAATTTGGAAGGAGTCACATGAGTTTATATTTGAACAACTAAGCGTCAATTTCATGAATATTAATTAGTCAAATTAGACTGGGGGCGTTGGAGACTTTTTCAATGCGCTTGGAAGCAACTTTAGCTACTATTAGTACATGGAAAAAATCACTCGTCCTCAGATAAAAGTGGCCCCTCCGGGACCAAAAGCTGCCGCAATGATCGCTCGTGATCATGCAGTTACCTCACCTTCTTACATCAAGGAATATCCTCTCGTTGTGGAAAGCGGACAAGGTTGTTTTGTGATTGATGTCGATGGAAATTCCTATCTCGATTTCATGGCTGGAATTGCAGTGACCTCTACTGGGCATGCACATCCAAAAGTAGTGAAAGCCGTTCAAGATTCAGCTGCAAAATTTTTGCACATTTGCGGCACTGATTTTTATTATGAAACAATGGTTTCACTTTGCGAAAAACTTTCAAAATCAGTTCCTGCAATGGGAGCAACAAAAGTGTTTCTCACTAACTCTGGAACGGAAGCAGTGGAAGGCGCCATCAAACTTGCTCGCCATCATACGAAACGCAGCAAAATCATCGCATTCAAAGGTGCATTCCACGGTAGAACCATGGGTGCAATTACACTCAATGCATCTAAAGTGACTCAGAAAGCACACTTTGGTCCTTTATTACCGGATGTTTATCATCTTCCCTACTCCAATCCATTTCATTGCGCTTACAAACATGAAAAAAACTGGTGCCAAACCAATTGCGAATGCGCGAACAAAATCGAAGATGAATGGTTTACCGCACATTTTGCACCCAGTGAAGTGGCTGCAATTTTCGTAGAACCAATTCAAGGAGAAGGCGGATACGTAATGCCAGCTCCTAAATTTTTAAAAGATCTTCGTACATTGTGCGATAAGCACGGCATTATGCTCGTTTTTGACGAAGTTCAAAGTGGGATTGGTCGTACCGGCCAAATGTTTGCTGCTGAAACATTGGGAGTCACTCCAGATATTATTTTATCTGCAAAAGGAATAGCTTCAGGAATGCCGATTGGAGCGATCATCGCGAAAACTTCAGTGATGACCTGGGGACGCGGAACACACGGATCCACCTACGGCGGAAATCCAGTATGTTGTGCAGCCGCTAATGCAACGATTGAAATCGTAGAAGAGAAACTTCCACACATTCGTAAAGTGGGAGAGTTTTTCATCGCTGAGTTGATTAAAATGCAAAAGAAACATCCCGTGATTGCTGATGTTCGTGGTGTGGGTTTAATGATTGGTGCTGAATTCATTAAAAAAGATGGCAAACCAGCGATGGATTACGTTGGCGCTCTTGAACAGCTCGCATTTAGAAAAGGCTTACTCCTCCTTTCATGCGGAAAATCAACAATCCGTTTTGCACCTCCTCTCATCATCACCGAAGATGAGATTAAAACAGGACTAGAAATTTTAGATCAGTGTTTAACTGAACTTGGAACTCCTTAAGGAAAAACGTTTTGAATCAAAATATACGTAAGCCCAAACTTGCTCCCAATAAACTTGTTTCCATGAAGGAAGCAATCTCAGATGCGGTGAAACCCGGATGTAATCTTTATATCGAAGGTTTCACTCATTTAATTTCTTTTGCCGCCGCTCATGAAATCATTCGCCAAGAAATCAAAGATCTTACCGCAATCAGGCTTACTCCTGATTTAGTTTACGACCAATTGATTGAAGCGGGACTCGTGAAGAAATTAGTTTTTAGTTGGGCCGGTAATCCTGGTGTAGGAAGTCTGCACGCACTACGAAGAGTTTCTCAAAAAGACTCTGCAAAAAAAATTGAACTCGAAGAATATTCCCATTTCGGCATGGTTGCCCGACTTCTTGCTGGCAGTAGTGGTCTACCCTTTTGGCCTTTAAAAAACTATGAAGGCACTCACATTGCAGAATCAAATCCAAAAATCAAATCTCTGCTTTGCCCTTACACCGGTGAAAAATTTGCAACAGTTCCAGCTCTTCATCCTGACGTAACGATTGTTCATGTTCAACGCGCAGATAAAGAAGGAAACGCACAAGTTTGGGGGCTCATGGGAACCCAAAAAGAGGCTGCTTTTGCCTCTAAACGGGTGATTGTGGTTGCGGAAGAAATTGTGGATACTTCCATCATTCGACGAGATCCGAATCGTACTTTAATTCCAGGAATTTTAGTGGATCATGTAGTGCATGAACCATGGGGTTGTCATCCATCTTACGCTCAAGGGTATTACGATCGTGATAATCAATTCTACGTGGATTGGGAAGATGTTTCCCGTGATCCGGCATCTTATAAAAACTATCTTGATGCCTTTGTTTATGGCGTAAAAGATCGCAAAGAATACATAGCTAAAATGGGCACAGATTTATTCACTCGCTTGAAAGCAAAACCACGTAAATGCGAAGGGGTGGATTATGGCTACTAATGAAACCGTGACGACTCCAACTCTAAAACCCTCAGAACGAATGGCTGTTCGTGCCTCTCAAGAATTAAAAGATCAACAAGTGGTATTTGTTGGAATTGGTTTACCCAATCTTGCCTGTAATCTTGCACGCGCCACTCATGCTCCTCAACTTTTCATGATTTACGAAAGTGGAACAATCGGAACAATTCCAGCTCGACTGCCTGTTTCCATTGGCGATCCAACTCTAGTCACTGATTCTCTTGCCATTGTTTCACAGGCAGATATTTTTCAAAGTTATCTTCAGGGCGGACTCATCGAAGTTGGATTCTTAGGTGGCGCACAAGTAGATAAATACGGAAACATTAACACCACAGTAATTGGTGATTACGACAATCCAAAAATTCGTTTGCCAGGATCCGGTGGAGCTTGTGAAATAGCAACCCACTCTCATCGCGTGTTGATCATGATGAGAATGTCTCCAAAGAGTTTTGTGGCAAAATGTGATTTCATCACCAGCCCCGGCTCTCGTATGGAATCATCAAAAAGTACGCCACAATTAGGAAAAACTCGGGATGAAATGAAACTTCCTGGTGGTGGCCCCACCAAGGCGATCACCGATCTTGGTGTGCTTGAAATGATCGATGGAGAGTTCACCCTCACTGAAATCTACGAAGGGGTAACAGTTGAACAAGTGAAGGCAGCATGCGGGTGGGAGTTAAAAATTGCTTCCACTCTCATTACCATTAAAGATCCCGATAACAAAGTACTGGATATACTTCGTAATAAAATTGATCCAGATAAGATGTATTTATAAAATTATGCCAAACAGTAAAGATTCAAACTTTAAACTAGCGTTACAGGGAACAAACTCAGGCTTATGGGATTTAAATTTAGTCACCATGGAAGTGTATTTTTCACCCGAGTGGAAATCAATGTTGGGTTACGAGGATTCAGATCTTGAAAATAGTTTTGCAACCTGGCAAAACCTCATGCATCCAGACGATAAAGAACGATCAGAAACTTTTTTATCTGAGTTTTTAGGTGGAGTTCGCAGCCAATTTAAAATTGAATTTAGATTAAAGGAAAAGTCAGGTGATTTCCGGTGGATTCTTTCCCAAGCTGCTCCTACGTTTAATGATCAAGGAAAAATGATCCAACTCACCGGTATTCATATCGACATTCAGGAACAAAAAGTAAAAAACCTGATTTTTGAACAAATCATCAAAACCATTGGAGAAGTTTTTTGGATGATGGATCCAATCACTCATCGAATGGTTTATATCAGTCCTGCTTATGAAAACATTTGGGGTAGAAGCTGTGAAAGTTTATACCAAAACCCCGAATCTTATATTGAAGGAATCCATCCCGATGATCGCAGTCGCATCGCTGAAAAAATCAGGAAACAACTGGATCAAAAGTATGATGTTGATTATCGAGTTTTAAGACCAGACGGCACGATTCGTTGGGTGAACGATCGTTCATATACCGTTCGAGATTCAAATCAAAAAATCCTCAACGTGGTGGGAGTTGCAACAGATATTACTTCTCAAAAAGAAGCATTAAATGAAATTGAAGAACTCAGAGTTAAAGCTTTCAGCCATTCTAAAATGGCTGCTTTGGGAGAAATGGCGGGTGGAGTTGCCCATGAGATTAATAATCCTCTCACGATCATCTATGGAAATGTATCCACCATGAAAAAGATTTTGAGTACCAATTCAACTCCTGATATCGAAAAATTAGCTCATCTTTGTGAACGGATTGAAGTAACGGCATTACGAATCAGCAAGATCATTAAAGGTTTAAAATCTTTTTCAAGAAGTGGAGAAACCGTTGAAAAAGAAATTTTTAAGATTACGGATTTATACAATGAAACAGAAAGTATGTGTGGTGAAAAATTTAAATCTCATGGCACAAAAATTACTTTTTCCGGAAGCCAAGATCTCACTGCTTATGGAAATTTGATTCAAGTTGAACAAGTACTCATCAATCTAATCAATAATGCCTTTGATGCAATTCGTTATTTTCCTAATCCTTGGATCAATGTTACAGCAATTGAAAAGAATCAAGATTTTATTGAAATCAGAGTAACAGATTGCGGAAATGGAATTCCAAAAGAAATTGCCAGTAAAATGATGGAACCTTTTTACACTACCAAAGAAGTTGGAAAAGGAACCGGACTAGGATTGAGCATCAGCCAAGGCATTATCACCGATCACGGCGGTTCTCTCACCATCGATGATCAAGCTCCAAACACTACTTTTGTAGTAGTATTGCCAAAGAAAAAAGTGCTGGAAACGCCTGTATCCAAATAATTCGTTTATTAGCGGTCATCGCCCCCACCACACCAGCAATTGCCACACAACTCAAAAAGAAAATTTGTGTTGATCTCATCTGTATTGGATCAGCCAAGAAGAGCGACCAAATCAAACCAGCCGCTAAAAACCCATTGTATAACCCCTGATTTTTTGCCAGCGCCTCAGTGATGATCGCTTTTTCCATGTTCATCTTGAATGCTTTCCTAGCATAAGCAGATTTCCAAAAAAACATTTCTAAAATCATGAAGAACAGATGTTCGGCAGCAATGAAAGAAACCAAGATATTGATGATCATACTTTTATTAAATCATAATTATTGGTTTTAATTATGTATTTATATTGATTCTTTTTGCGAATTGTTCGAGCCAGGATGGCGAAAGAACAAGCGCATGGATGCGCTATGAGCAAAATGAATCAATATTAATACATGCTTAAATACTCTATAATCAGAACCAATAAAAAAAGGCCTGATACCGAAGTACCAGACCTTTCATTCATTCCTAAAATATAGAGCTAGATTAGAAAAAACTTTTAGTCACTGAATGCTTTGAGCAATTTCGCGCGTGAAGGATGGCGTAATTTACGCAATGCTTTCGCTTCGATCTGACGAATACGCTCACGGGTAACGAAGAAATCTTGTCCTACTTCTTCTAGAGTATGATCTGATTTTTCACCGATACCAAAACGCATGCGGAGAACTTTTTCTTCGCGTGGAGTGAGGGTTGCTAAAACTTTACGAGTTTGCTCGGAAAGATTCAAACTGATCACCGCTTCAGATGGATTGATGATGTTTTTATCTTCAATAAAATCACCTAAAGATGAATCTTCTTCTTCACCGATTGGAGTTTCGAGAGAAATTGGTTCTTTTGCGATTTTAAGCACTTTACGTACTTTATCTACCGGCATTTCCATTTTCACTGCGATCTCTTCAGGCTGAGGCTCACGTCCTAATTGTTGCATGAGCATACGAGAAGTACGTACGAGCTTATTGATCGTTTCAATCATATGCACAGGGATACGAATTGTACGCGCTTGATCGGCAATCGCACGAGTGATCGCTTGACGAATCCACCAAGTAGCATAAGTAGAGAATTTATATCCACGGCGATACTCGAACTTATCTACCGCTTTCATCAAACCAATGTTTCCTTCTTGAATCAAATCCAAGAACTGTAACCCACGGTTGGTGTATTTTTTTGCAATCGAAACTACGAGACGCAAATTCGCTTCCACGAGTTCACTTTTAGCAATATCGGCACTACGTTCACCGATCATCAGGCTCTCATTGATTCGTTTTAATTCATCCACAGTCACACCAGATTCACCTTCAAGGCGATCCAGTTTTTTCACTGCTTCTTCTTCTTGAACAATCAACTGCATGAGTTTTTGTTCAGGTAGATCGAATTTTTTACAAATTTCAGGAACTTTTGTAGAATCTTTAGCTTGTTCAGCTACGAGCGCGAACTCGTCCATGGTTTTCACACCAAGGTATTGATAGATCTTTGCGCGTTCTTCTTTGTTATCTCTTCCGCGATTCCAATAATCTTTAATTTGAGCCGCTAAAACGTTAATCGTTTTACGATTGAAAGCGATGTTTTCAAATCCACTCTCTACCATGCGCTCTTTTTTCTTAATTTCAGCACGGATGGTTTCTTTTTCTTTAGTTGGTGTTTTACGAGCTTCTGCACCCACTAATTTAACATCCATTTTTTCTTGGTACGCGAGAAGGGATTTCACTTTTGAAACCGCTTTGATCACTTTATCCAAATAAACTTTTTCATCTTCTGGTGTCACTTCATCTTCCACACCACGAATCACATCTTTAACTTTTGTTTTTGCTGTTTCAAGGCGTTCGCCGAGTTCAACGATCGCCATCGTTCCTAAACGAGAAGCAAGAAGAGCACGAAGAATTTCTAATTCTCCCGCTTCAATTCTTTTTGCAATTTCCACTTCACCCTCACGAGTAAGAAGAGAAACGGATCCCATTTTTTTCAAATATAATTTAACTGGATCAGTGCCTTTTGCGTATTCAGCAGTGGATACTAAATCACCTGATTCATCTGATTGTAATTCTTCGCTCGCCGCTTCAGGACCAGCAAGATCATCTACAAGAGAATCTTCTTCGCCTTCTTCACCATCCGCACGACGTTTACCGTCAGTGACTTCAATCTCATTCTCACCGAGAAGGATCATCACTTCATCCAGTTCTTCAGCACTCACCATATCGTGAGGAAGAAGTTCATGAACTTCGATGTAAGATAGAAATCCACGTTGAACGCCGAGGTCCAATAGTTTCTTAATATCTTTGTGGTTTTTGATCTGGGAAGCTTTAGTTTCTATTTTATTTTCCTGAGACATACGAACCTTCAAATTCCTTTAGTTTTCGTTGCAGGTCAAGGAATTGTTGGGACAATTCCTTAAATTTTTCCATATCTTGGCTCACATCCGCGGCCGCCATCTGGTGCTTTAACTCATGCGAAAATCGTACCCAAATTTTATGAATTCCCTTTTTAAGTAAAACTTCGAGATGAATCTCGTCTCCAGGGGCCTGCTCCTGAAGGATTGATTCCATAATAACTGACTGTAACTCTTGACTTATTGATTCTCCGAGCAAAGATTCAGGTGATAATTTTAATTTTGAAAAATCTTCAGGATTTTGAACAACACGCTGTGCCCATGCCCTCAATTCGGTGTCATCAAAAAATGCAGACAGTGAATCTTTTTCAGGGATTTGTTTCTTCGCTTCGAGAAACAGGGGGCCAAATTTTTCAAATTTCACCAAAAAATGAAGGAGCTGACGATCGTAAGGGGTAAACGGAGCTCGTCTAACGGGCCTCGGATTGGTTGGCATCGGGCGCCCCATAGCGTCTTGTCTTGGCGGCATTGGACGTTGCTGACCCTGTTGATGAGAAGATCTCTGCCCTGCAACTTGCCCAAGCTTACCGAGCGCTATAGATGGAATTCTCCATTTTTGAATCAATTGATCCACACGCATCGCTCGCCCCACCTCATCGGTGAAACTTTCCAGCCATTGAGTGATTCTTTTTACCGCGATCGAACGTTCTTCAATATTACCTTCGCTCTTTTTTAATAAGGTTTCAATTTGATGATCGAGTAATGGAAAGGAAGACTCAATCCACTTTTTCATTTTCTTCGCATTTGGTTTTTCTGAATCATTTAAATCGGGAAGTAAAAATTCATCTGGATCCAGTTTACTATCGTAAGGAATGCCGTAGAAAAGAACCCCGTTCCGAAGACCAAGTTCCATTGCTTTTTCAGTGGCACCAATGCCGGCTGCATCTTGATCGAAAAAAACGATGATCTTTTTGGCAAGCCTACTCAATGTTTTTAGATGATCTTCGGTGAGTGAAGTTCCGCAAGTGGCTACCGTGTTTTCAAAACCATGTTGGTGCATGGCGATCACATCAAAGTTCCCCTCCACCACGATCACCACTTCTTCTTCACGAATGGCGCGCTTGGCTTGGTAGAGTCCGTATAAAAATTTTGATTTGTGGAAGAGATCACTCTCAGCACTGTTGTAATATTTGGCTACTTTTACTTCAGCATCTTTTTTATCGCAGGAAGGAAGAATTCTGCCGCCAAAACCACACACTCTTCCGCGCACGTCGATCAGTGGAAATAAAATCCGTTCACGAAACACATCGTAATCGCCGGTTTGTTTTTGAGAAGCACGAATCAACCCAAAATCGCGTGCGATATCGAGCGGTGCTTTGGATTCATTGAGAAAATTAGTGAGTCCATCGTATTTGGCGGTGGAAACCCCGATTTGAAAATCTTCGATCGTTTTACCTGAAATTCCACGTTTTTTAATGTATTCCGCTGCTTCAGAAAAAAGTGGGCTGCTTTCACTCGTGAGTTTTCCCAGCGCAGGGGTTTTTCCTTTGAGCAAATTGTGATGATAATATTGTAAGGAAGCAAAGTGAAGCACGCGTGCGGCCTTTTGAACCCGAGCTCTACGCTGATACATCGCTTGCTCTTCAGCACTGGATGCGTAAGTGCCTTCAGGGATTTTAATCCCCGCCTTTTCCGCAAGATCTTCGCAAGCTTCTTCAAAACTGAGTCCATGCAGTTTCGTCATGAACGAAATCGCATCCCCTGTTTCCTTACAGCCAAAACAATAATAAAAATCTTTATTCACCGAGAACGAAGGACTTCGATCCCCATGGAACGGACAACGCCCCATGAATCGGTTATTTCCAGACTTTTTGAGATCGACGTTCTCTGAAGCAATATCAATTAATGATATGTTTTGCTTCAGCTGTGCGATCCATTCAGGAGTAAATTTCATCCGCCCAATTTTTCACGAACCAATTGATTCACTAATTTGCCATCTGCTTTTCCGGCAACTTTTGGTTGAACGATTTTCATCACTTTACCAAGATCTTTAATGTCTTTTGCTTGCGCTTCATCTACCGCTGCAGCAACGATGGCTTTAATTTCATCGGCAGTCATTTGCGCTGGCATGAATTGACGAAGATATTTTGCTTCTGCTTCTTCGGCTGCGACTAAATCTTCTCTACCGCCGGCTTTAAATTGTGTGATCAATTCTTCACGTTGCTTGAGCATGGAGCCGATGATTTTAATCGTGCGCTCTTCATCTACATCAATACGTTCATCCACTTCGATTTTGCGAATGGCCGCGTGTAGGTTGCGCGAAAATTGAGTGGTGCTTTTATCGCCACCCTTCATCGCTGTTTTCATGTTCTCTTGATTGGTTTCTTTTATGGTTGGCATGCCGATACCCTAACAGGTGTCCGACTACTTTTGGATATGCGGCGCAATATAAATGAAGATTAAATTAAACATGGTGCGAACTCAATTTTATGGGGTTAGGGGTTATGGCGCCCAAAGTGCATTTCATTAAGAAACTTTAGATTACTCTTTTAAAAAACCTTCAATTGAATTCTTCATTTTTTCCCACTGATCTTTTCCTACCGCATCTTCATCGATCACAAGATGATGGTAGGATTTTTCGAGTGTACTACCTGAATTTGATATCTCTTCAATTTTCCATTGATCAAGATTTTGTTTGGTTTTGATTTTATTAATTTTTCTTTCACTCACCAATTCATCTTTTGGATCGATGAGAATTAAGGTTGGAATATTGGATGCTTTCATTTCGGATTTTTTGAGATCCCTCTTCATATGGAAAAGAGATAAATAAGCAGCAATCGAAGTTGAAGAATTTGCCTGATATGCTTCAGGACTATGACTTGGAATTTTAAGCCCTCTCCCTAAAGGTGCGGCCAATTTAATTAAACTCACTACATCGCGAGTTGCAATCGCCGGTGAAAATAAAACTACTTTTTTAAGTTCAATTTTCTCTTTCAAGTTTTGATTGAGCAAATCTTCTCCGATGAGCCCACCCAGTGAGTAACCGAAATAATAAATCGGAAGTCCATTTGCTTCTTTTTTGGCAAAACAATAAGCTAAAAAGGCCTCTTTAAGCCAAAGATCACTGCGAAGATTCCCCATCACCGAACTATCTTCACTCAAGCCACGATGACCAGAAAAACTAATTCGAATCACTCTCAATCCTTGTTCCTGAAGAAAGTGCACTAAAGAATCCATCTTAGCGGGCTTTGTATTTAAACCATGAGCAACAATCGCGATGCCTTTTAATTTAGTGGTGCTTTGAAATATTTCAATCCCATTGGGAGCAATATTATTATTTGGAACGTCTTCACAACTTTGTTCTCTGAATGATTTTCCATTTTCTAACTTTGCATCAAAAGTGAGAAGAGATTTTTTAATCTCATTCATTTCTTTGGGTAATGGCTGAAGCGAAGGCTGAGTGCAAACCTCTTGAGCTACTGAACTCAGAGAAATGACCAACGCTATGATGGATGAGAAAAAGTAGCCCACAATTCATGATACGCTAAATCAGTATCGTCCGAATCCGTCAAATTTTTGGTGATCAATAAACAAAAAAGGCGGAGCACCAGTGATGCTCCGCCTTATTAAATTTTATGACCTCTAAGCTTTGTTAACTAGTAACGTGGCTTGCGATCGAATCCGCCTTTTTTAGCTTTTTTGCGCGATGCAATAGCTTTCTTCTTACGGCGAACTGATGGTTTTTCGAATGCTTCGCGGTTGCGAACTTCTCCGAGAGTGCCTGCTTTTTCTACTAACTTTTTAAAACGTTTGAGAGCCGCTTCGAACGAATCTCCGTCTCTAATTACGATTCCTGGCATGATGTCACCCCCTTCCAAACTTTAGGTAAGCATCAGGGATACACGTTCCATAAAAAAGATGCAATACTATTCCAAGGTGTTAGCCCATAACCGCTTTATTAAATCTGCGCAGTTTCCCACGTATCTCCTAGCCGGTGTAGCCATGTTTTTGGTCGCCTACTTCGCCTTGCTCTCGCCCTCAAGCTTGGAAGAGGATTTTAGCGGGGTTCGGGTGGTTCATCCTAAAGACCTACTCAATTTCCTAAAAAACGAATCAGAACCTATTTTAGCCAAAGGGGTGCCTACTGAAATCACTCCTGCCTATTCACTCAGGAACTTTGATTTTTTTGCCACGACTGAAAATCATCCTCAACTAAAATTTACCGCTAAAAAATCGAACTTTTATCAGAAGGAAGAATTGATCCACGCTCGGGATTCAATTATTACTTTTCCAGATAATACGGTCGTGACCAGTCGCGAATCTTTATTTTTAACTTTAAAAAATGAAATTGAATTTTTTGGAAACGTGGTCATCACCTTTGATAATGGCCTTGTCGTGCGAACAAATTACATGAAGGCCATCACTCGCCCAGTGCTAGATATTTTGATACCTATTGGAGAAGCAGTTTCAGGTGAGAAAATCGATAAAACCGGCAGTGTGGCCTTTAAATCTTTTGGTCTTACTTACTATAATGAAGAACCTAAAATCGTAAAACTCACGAGTCAATCTTTAGTTAAAATCACTGGTGATCGACTCACCCAAATTCAATCTGATCAGGCAAAAATGATCTTCATGAAAAATAAAATTTATTTCAACATGGATGAAAAAAGAGCATTTGATCGTCAGTTTGTGCAAGTTCACCAACAAAACATGGAAATGAAAGCCAGAGTGATTGAAGTGGATTTAAATCACTCCAAAGTTGAAACAATCTCGGCTCTCACCGATGTTTCCATCAAGGATCGAACTTTTTTTTCTACGAGTGGCAAGGCTATTTTTATTGAAAAACAAAATCAAATTCAATTGAGTGACTTCCCTCAAGTTTATCAGGATAATGATACCATCACCGGAGATCTGATCATTTATAATCGAACGGAAGATACAATCGAGGTAAAAGAAAGTAATGCAATCTATAAACGCTAATTCAGCCCCTATCAAAACACTTCGCGCCGGAAATCTCGTGAAAGCTTATAACAAAAGACCCGTCGTAAAGGGTGTGAGTTTGGAAGTAAAATCGGGTCAAATTGTAGGTTTGCTTGGATTAAATGGTGCTGGGAAAACCACTACCTTTTATATGATTACCGGCTTAATTGAACCGGATGCAGGAAATGTATTTTTGAATGATCAAGATATCACAACCTGGAAAATGCACGAAAGAGCTCGTGCTGGAATTGCCTACCTACCTCAAGAACCCTCCGTTTTTAGAAAACTCACCGTAGAAGAAAACATCATGGCTACGCTTGAGTCACTTCCCCTTTCTCCAAATGAAAGAAAAAAGAGCTTACAAACTCTTCTCGATGAATTCTCGTTGAATCATGTTTCTAAACAACAAACTTTTACACTTTCCGGGGGGGAGCGCAGGCGTGTGGAAGTGGCTCGAGCCCTTGCTCTTAATCCATCTTTTATTTTACTCGATGAACCCTTTGCGGGCGTGGATCCTCTCGCTGTAGCAGATATCCAAAAAATGATTCTTTCTTTGAAACACCGCGGAATTGGTGTTTTGATCACCGATCACAATGTTCGGGAAACCCTCTCCATTTGTGACTGGGGCTGTATTTTGAGCGAAGGGGTAATTTTCGAAGAAGGAACTCCAGAGCAAATTGCTAATTCCCCCAAAGCCCGAGAAAAATATCTGGGTGAAAACTTTAAATTTTAGTCAAGGCTTTGTCGCTCCTCGCTAAGTCTTAAGCAATTTTCAAGCCAAAATTGGTATTTTCGAGTACAATCATTACATGGCGATCAAATTAAGTCAGAGCATGAAACTCGGTCAGAACCTGGTGATGACCCCGCAGCTGCAACAAGCAATCAAGCTTTTGCAACTCAACCACTTGGAACTCGCTGATCTCATCACCCAAGAGTTAACCGATAATCCAATTTTGGAAGAAATCTCGGAAGAGGCTAATCCCGATAATGTAGATACTGCGGCCGAAGGTGAAAGTTTTGATCCAGAAGTTCAGCAACAAAATGATGAACAAGCTCAATTGCAACCTGCAACTGAAGATAATAAAAATCTCGGCGATAAAGATGATGTAAACTGGGAAGCTTACCTTGAAGATTTTAATGATGGCTCCAGCACTGCCCCATCGATGAAAGAAATTCCGGATGGAGACATGCCATCTTACGAAAATCTACTCACCAAAACGACTTCTCTTGAGGAGCATCTTCAGTGGCAATTGAACATGCTCAATTTCACTGAACAAGAATTAAAATTCGGACAAATGATCATCGGGGCACTCAATGACGATGGTTATTTTGAAGGCAATCTTTCTACCATGGCTGCTGAAGTTGGCCTTGAATATGAAGATGCGGAAGAAATTTTGAAAATGATTCAAAATTTTGATCCAGTTGGAATCGGCGCTCGCGATTTACAAGAATGCCTTCTGGCTCAAGCAAAACTACTCGTTCCACATTCAGTATTAGTGGAAAGCATCATTCAAAGTTGCATGCATGAACTAGAGAAACATAATTTTCCAGCCATCGCAAAAATGCTGGATGTTCCTTTGGATCAAGTGATTGAAGCAAAAAAAATCATTCACGAATTAGAACCTAAACCAGGAAAAATCTTTACTGAATCGGATACTCAATACATTGCTCCTGATATTTATGTGATCAAGGTTGCCAATGAATATGTGATTCAAATGAATGATGATGGAATTCCTCGCTTACGGGTTTCTAATTATTATAAAAACATTGTAAAAAAAGAAGCAGCAGCAAACGCAGCAGCGGGAAATGCCGCTCCAACCAGTGCGCAAACTCAGGCCAAGGAATATGTGCATGAAAAACTTCGTGCAGCGATGTGGCTCATTAAATCCATTCAGAATCGCCAAAAAACGATTCATAAAGTAACGGAAGCTATATTAGCTCGTCAGCGTGATTTTTTTGAAAAAGGCGCACAACATTTAAAACCAATGGTTTTGAAAGATATCGCTGCCGATGTAGGCATGCACGAATCCACGATCTCTCGTGTAACCACCAACAAGTATATGCACACACCAGTGGGTACATTTGAATTGAAGTATTTTTTCAATTCCAGCATCAACAGCTCTGATGGTGGTGATTCCGTTGCCAGTTCAGCGGTGAAAGAAAAGATTAAGCAACTCATTGCCAAAGAAGATTTGAAGAAACCTTTCTCGGATCAACAAATCGTGGAGATTCTTGAAAAAGACAACATCGAGATCGCCAGAAGAACAGTCGCAAAATATAGAGAGATGCTCAATATTCTTCCCTCTTCGAAGAGAAAACGTGCATTCTAGGATTCTATGCACCCAGATCAAAAACCTGTTCATTACAGCGATTATTTAAATCTCGATTCTATTTTATCGGCTCAAAAACCTGAAAGTGCCAAATACGGTAAAATGGCTCATGATGAAATGCTATTCATCATCATTCATCAAACCTATGAATTGTGGTTTAAGCAGATCTTATTTGAGATCAATTCCATCATTGAAATTTTTGAAGAAAAACCACTCCCCTCTCACCGTTTACAAACAGTGGTTGCTCGCTTTGAGCGGGTCACTGAAATTTTAAAACTCCTGGTAGATCAAGTGCGCATCATTGAAACCATGACCCCACTTGATTTCATGGATTTCAGGGATTACCTCGTACCTGCTTCTGGATTTCAGAGCCTTCAATTTAAATTGCTCGAAACTAAACTCGGCATCAAGGCAATCAATCGAACCGAGATGGAAAAAAACTTTTATCAATCTCGCTTAAAGCCAGAAGATCGTGCCACACTTCAAGCCGCTGAAGAACAACCCAGTTTATTTGAACTCGTGGATCACTGGCTAGAGCGCATGCCTTTTACCAAAAAAGGGAAATTCAATTTTTGGAATGATTACGAAAAAGCCGTAAAGATCATGCTTGATCAAGATGAAACGATTATTAAAAACAATCCATCACTAGATGAAACTCGAAAACAGATGGAATTAAAAAATCTGGAAATGACCAGAAACAGTTTCAAAAGCATCTTAGATCCAACTCTATTTTCAGAAATTAAAAATACTGGTGCAGTAAAGATGTCACAAAACGCATTGCAATCCGCTATTTTTATTCATCTATTCAGAGATCAGCCGATGCTTCAACTTCCTTACAAAATTTTATCCCTCATCACTGATATTGATGAGTTGCTCACCACTTGGCGCCAACGCCACGCCATCATGGTTCATCGTTTATTGGGAACTAAAATTGGGACAGGCGGATCTTCTGGACATGAGTACTTAAAAAAAACGACCGAAAGTAACCGTGTGTTTATCGATTTATTTAATCTCGCTACCTTTTTACTTCCTAAATCAAAAATTCCAGCACTACCAGCCAACGTTTTAAAAACTTTGGATTTTGAATACGATCATTCTAAAGGAAATTGAATGTTCAAAAAGCACTACTCCCGTTTTCTGAGCCAACTTGGAAATAAGCTACATTTTGCAGCTCATTCACACCATGCCTGGCCAGATGTTTCGAGAGAGGCTCACCTTCAATATTGGGATGATTCTGCAAGATTAATCGATGATAAGTGGGAATATATTTTTTCTGAAGTGATTCCCACAGCTCAAAAAAAAATCGCTGAACTTCTACAACTTAAAAATGAAAAGCAGATCGCTTTTGCGCCCAACACGCATGAGCTTCTCTTTCGTTTACTTTCAACTTTTGAATTAAACACACCCATTAAAATTCTCACCACTAAAAATGAATTTCACTCTTTCCGAAGACAAACCCAAAGAATGGAAGAGGCAGGTTTAGTTGAAATCACTAGTGTACAAGCAGATGAATTGATCCACGATCGTAAAAAATGGATTGAGGATTTAAAACATAAACTTCAAAGCGAACATTTTGATTTATTTTTTATCAGTCAGGTTTTTTTTGATTCAGGCTTAGTGTTATCAGAAAGTGAAATTTTAGAACTAGTTCAAGCCGCCCCTGCTCACACCACTATTTGCATTGATGGTTATCACGCTTTTGCAGCAATCCCCGTTAATTTATCAAAACTCGAAGGAAGAATCTTTTATCTCTCTGGCGGGTATAAATACGCACAAGCCGGTGAAGGCATGTGTTTCATGGTGGTTCCTCAATGTGAATGGCGGCCGGTGAATACGGGTTGGTTTGCAGAAATGGATAGTCTCTCTCACTCAAAATCTTCAAAAGTAAATTACGCTCCTGATGGCGCTGCATTTTTTGGCTCTACCCAAGATGTTTCAGGTTTTTATCGTTTCAATGCGGTTTGGAAATTTTTTGAAAAAGAAGGTATCTCTATTCCTCAAATTCACTCCCATGTTGAAAAACTTCAGGATTTATTTCTAGCTCACCTATCGACTACCACTCTTGCTGCCTATCCACTCTTGAATACAGAAAAAGGGAAGCGTGGTCATTTTTTAGCTTTTGATTTGGGTACCCCAGAAAACTGTGCTCATTATGCCAAACTGTTAAAAGAAAAAGGAATCATCACTGATTATCGCGGACAACGACTCAGAATCGGATTTGGTTTATACCAAAACGAAAGCGACGTGATGAAATTAATTGCCGAATGTAATGTGGTAACTGCAGTAAATCACTGAACTACCAAGAAAATCTGTGAATTTTGATTTAAATTCACCCGTCATGTTGAGTGGAGAAGCTTTGGTGATCGTTAATTCAAAAGCATATTTTGATTTTTCACCAGAACTACGGAAAGCTTCCAACTCATTTTTCATTAAACCAGGAACTGTGATTGCTGTTTGATTCATCATCGAAACTTTATTTCCATTTACGGAACGTTCAATTGAAAATGAAAATGGATGAGTTACATCACTGACATCCGTGTTTTGCATGATCTCAATCGTGGTTTTATGATTGGTAGAAAGGCATGAAGCATAAGGACGATAAAACGTTTCAGCCTTCGCTTGAGTGACTAAAAGAAGGACTACCATCGTTAACATCAAATTTTTCATATGCCGCAACTTAAGGGATTTATGGGCACTGGTCAAGGGCTAACTGACAGATTTCCTGAAGGGTTTTAGGGTTCTCAGTACCACTAACTCCTCGTAATTTTGAATCTAAATCGATTGCTTGATTCATGAGTGTTTCGGTCATATTCGCTAAATCCAGAATACTTTTTTGTCGTCTATATTGATTCAACTGATAGCGTAAGTTCAAAATCGCAAGATGGAGATCCCCTTGAATTTCACTCACGGAATAAAGATCGTTCCATTCATACTTTCCACCAATGCCGGCATTCACCACTTGAGGGGCCTGTGCACCAGCGCAACTCAAAACAAATCGGGTAGCCATCAAGCAATTTCGATCCAATGCATGGTAATCAAAATGGGCTATCCAATTTTGAGTTACTCTTGAATCATCGAAAACAGGATTTTGTTCAAGCGAAAGAGATCGAGCCACGCATGCCAGTTTTTTTGAAAAAAGGCTTTCGTCTTGTCCTACGGGGATCCATGCCGGAGAACAATTCAAATGCTGAGGCCCCCTGCCTATGAATGAATCCGGCGTACGAATATGGGCACGACCTCCAAAATAACTGGAGTCATCTGTGCTCGGCATTCCGAAACTTTCTCCCGCTCCATTTTGCATCCATGTATGTTGAAGTATCGGTAAAGCGGTTCCATTGGGTAAAATTTTTGCAGGCAGATCAGAGCTACACTGAAAAAAACTGAATGAATTTTGATATCCAGCAGGAGGTGTTTTATTGCGAATGCTGGAATTAAAAATATCGGTTGGCAAAACTGCTGCTTCCCTTTTTTTTGCTTTCACAAATACTAGAATTTTTTCAATCGCGATAGAATCTAGGATTACATTTTCATCGTAGGTTTGGTTAGACCAACGGTAGTGTGCGGTTCTCACCAGCTTAAAACGATCACCATCACGAGTCATCGTATAAACATCATCTAAAACTTTGAAAGAGATTTGATCTGAGGATTCAGAAATTCGGACTGTCGGTAAATCAACCGGTAACTTGATCCAAGTGATCGCTGAAACCACTTCATCCATAGCAATGGGTTTTGAAGCAAAAGTTTTTTCAGCCAGTGCAAAAGAACTCAAACTCAGAAGCAGAATAAAAATAGCTTTCATCACGAAAGATTAAAATCATATTACCGCTTTCACCACTAAAATCAGACAAAACAGGGGGCGTCATGATGCATTTTTAGTTGCTACGCCAATCCCTTCAGCCGTAAGGTAAAGCCATGAGCACTTCAGAAAAAACAATTGATTTGTCTGTCTCTGGAATGACCTGCGCTTCCTGCGTAAGGCATGTAGAAAAAGCACTCCTCAAAGTTCCTGGAGTGAGCTCTGCCAGTGTGAATCTTGCCACTGAAACTGCTCGTGTGGTTACGGGTTCAAATGTCGATTCCGCATTACTCATTCATTCCGTAGTGGATGCTGGCTATGAAGCCACCATTAAAGAAGACTTAAAAAAAAAGTCTTAAATAAACAACTCCAATCAAAAAAGCTTTTTCAAAGTGTATTGGGTTCTGGATTTTTATCCATTCCCCTGATGATACCCATGATTCTCATGCCATTTGGTATTCATTGGATGCAACCCCTTTGGTTACAGTTAATCTTGGCAGCGCCCGTTCAAATCTATTTTGGAGCTCGGTTCTATCGATCAGCCTTTCATTCTTTAAAAAATAAATCAGCCAATATGGATGTGCTCGTTGCACTCGGAACTTCTGCTGCTTTTTTAAGTGGATACTTTGAAAGTTCCGCGGTGGTGATTACCTTAGTACTCTTGGGTAAATGGTTGGAAGAAAGAGCAAAGCTTCAAACTACCGATGCGATCCGATCATTACAGAATCTAAGACCAGAGATCGCTAGATTGATTCGGAATGATCAAGAAACAGAAGTGCCCATCGATCAGGTGAAACTCAAAGATCAAGTGGTGGTGCGTGCGGGTGAAAAAATACCAGTCGATGGAATCATCATCAAAGGAATTGCACACATCGATGAATCCCTCCTCACGGGTGAATCCCTGCCTGTTTCAAAAAATATTGGGGATCAGGTTATCGGCGGATCATTTAATACCGATGGAATGCTCACAATTGAGGTCACAAAAATTGGACTAGAAACTACCCTTTCTAAAATCATTCGTTTAGTTGAAAACGCTCAAGCCGAAAAGGCCCCCATTCAAAGAATGGTAGATCGAGTGAGTGAAGTTTTTGTTCCCGCTGTACTCGTGATTGCAATCGTTACTTTCTTTGCACTCATTCTTCATGGGGATCCGGCTTCCACTGCAGTGGTGAATTCTATCGCAGTATTAGTGATTGCTTGTCCTTGTGCATTGGGTTTGGCAACTCCAACAGCGATCATGGTGGGAACGGGTATGGCTGCTAAAAAAGGCATTTTGATCAGAGATGCCGAAGCTCTCGAGGCAGCTCAATCGATACAAATCATGGTATTTGATAAAACAGGTACACTCACCGAAGGAAAACCACGCATCACTCACCTCATTCCCTTCCTAGGTGATGAAAACTCACTGTTGAAAAGCATACTCTCCTTACAAATGGGGAGCGAACACCCTTTAGCGAAAGCCGTTCAATTCAAAGCCAAAGAAACAGATCTCCATGTGGAACCAGCAAATGAAATCAAAGTTCTTTCCGGGAAAGGAATCAGCGGACTCATTAAAAATCAGCTTTTTGTTCTGGGTAGCAAAATTTTAATGAAAGATTTTGGAGTCGATCTTGATCTTCATCACTCCACTGCCTCAAATTTAGAAAAAGAAGGGAACAGCGTTTCTTATCTTGCTGAAATGAGTGTTCCTCCAAAACTGATTGGCATGATCGCTTTTGGAGACACCATCAAATCAACATCCATCACGGCCATTCAAAAACTTCAGAATCTAAAGATTAGAACAGTCATGTTATCGGGGGATAATCAAGGAGCTGCTGAACGTGTTGCTCGTGAACTCGGTATCACAGAAGTTCGCGCACAAGTTTTGCCAGGTGATAAAGCTCATGAAATAAACAAACTAAAAAAAGATGGATTCATCGTAGGAATGGTGGGAGATGGAATCAACGATGCCCCTGCCTTGGCTGCTGCCGATGTTGCCATTGCAATGGGAACGGGAACAGATGTTGCCATGCAGGCTTCCGGAATCACTCTTATGCGTGGAGATCCCCTACTCGTGGCTCAAACTATTGAAATATCTAAACGTACTTTTAGAAAAATTCAGCAAAATCTCTTTTGGGCGTTCATTTACAATTTGATTGGCATTCCTCTCGCAGCAATGGGCTATCTCAATCCGATGATTGCAGGAGCGGCCATGGCTTTTAGTAGCGTGAGTGTAGTGACTAATTCATTATTATTAAGAAGGCATCGTTAGGATGAATACCATTTCATTCATTCGAGAATCCTGCATCATTTGGATGACCGCCATTATTTGAATCATTCAGCTCATTGTGTATCCAACATTCCGTAAAATCCAAGCAGATCAGTTTCCGAAATACCATGCCTTCCACGTATCACGCATTACTGCCATCGTTGCGTTTCCCATGCTGCTAGAAATGGGGACAGGATATTTTCTTTATTTTAATGATAAAAATGCATTCAATCTCCAACTTTTGATTAGCATTCATTTGATCTTTATCAGTACTTTTACTTTGTCCGTGCCATTTCATGATCAATTGAAAGAAGAATTTAATTCAAATGCGATCAATCAATTGGTAAAATACAATTGGATTAGAACCATTCTTTGGAGTTATGAATTAATCGTGATTCTCTTGGGTCACTCAAGTTAAAAAAGGAAATAATATTTTGATAGAACTCGTAACCATTGGTTTGCCCTTTTGCGCTTTTAAAATTGTCACTGGACTATATTTAAATCAATACTGGTTGATCGGTTTAGGAGCGATTGATTTAATCATCAATGTAATAAATTTTCTTTCGCTGGGCATTCTGAAGAGAAGAATGCTCGATGCTTGTTTACTTTCATACTTGGTTCGATTGATTAAAAAACCATCCATAGATTCTAAATCAAAATGGCAAGATTTAGGAAACTCTCTTGATGTTCTCCTTTCATTTACACTGGTTGCATTCATGATCGGCGGAGGCGCAATCAAAAGCATTCCAGAGGATCAGTTAGCAGTTTGGAATCTATCGGTGGTTCTCAATGTATTTGGGGCTGGATATAGTCGATTATCTGGATCAATTAAAAATTTGATTCAACCACCATAATGATTGATTTTTTCTTGTAACCATCTTTATTTTTTGCTGACAAGAATAAGGACAACCTGAAACTTTCAATGATTCTACCTTTAAATTTTCAGCGAAATAATCCGGTAAATAGGCAAGAGCTCTACCACTCACTAAATATTCTTCTAAAATTTTTAAACTCGTAGTTTGATAAGTGATCTTCCTAGGAAATTGATCATCACGCCAACCATCGAGAGATTGTTTGATCCCAACTTTACCCAGCAAGGGGCTACTTGGACTGACAAACGAATATTTTAAAACTTCTGAAACAGGCACTTCCTTATGGGCTTTAGCTGCCGAATACAAAGGATGCCCTACTCCGACAAAAGTTTGAAACGCAGTTTGACCAATTGTTTTGATCGATAGTTTGGTGTCAGAAAAAATTTCACCAGTAACAATCGCAATATGCGCTTGTCCAAGCTCTACAGATTCAATTGCAGCTTCATCATTCGATGCAATGAAATCAAAGTGAGATAAAGGAAATTTCTTTTGAATTTGCTGGCTCAACTCGATCCCCATTTTTGAAAGTAGTATTTCTGCTCCGGCGATCACCACTTGAATGGTACCCTTCACTCCCGATAGTTCTAGCGCAGTTGATTCTTCGAGCTGAATGATCTCGGAGGCTCTTTTCTGTAAAAATCTTCCTTGCTCAGTTAATTTAATATTTCGCCCATCTCTAGCAAAGAGTTTCACCGATAACTCATCTTCTAAGCGCGAAATTGCCTTACTCAAGGACGCAGGAGAAACATGAAGGGTTTCAGAAGCTTTGTGTATGTTTTCTTTTGCCGCCACCCCTAAAAAATATCGCAATTCAAATGTTTCCATAATCGAAACAATTAGTGAATTAATGTTTCTTTGTCAATAGATTCCCTGCCTGTATACCTATTGCAATCAGGAGGCCGAATGATGCTCCTCAAAATAAATATTACTCATTGCCAGTAGTGGAAAGTAGAGAATTTAAAATGATCAATCAAATTAAAAAAACAATTGAAACTTATGTAGATGGATATCTGAACGCTGAAAAGGGATTAGTGACTGAAACATTTTATCATGAAACCAAACTTTACAGCGTTGAAGAAGGGAAAATCGATAAAACTGAAATGAAGGATTGGATCAACAACCTTGAAGATCGCAAAACAAAAGGAGATATCAGAAAAGCCAAACTAGAATTTGGATTGATTGATATCACCGAAAAAACTGCAGTAGTAAAAATTATCCTCAAATTTGAAAAAAGAAGTTTTACCGATTATCTTTCACTACTCTACATAGAGGGAGTTTGGATCATCGTAGGGAAAATCTATTCTATCGAGGAATTGATTACTTAGCTTTCATCAAATGAGCATCAATTCGATGAAGGATGGTAAATTGATCATCGGCGATTTCGCTTAGTAGTTGTTCATGTTCTTGATCAAAAACTTCTACTTGAGCAGGTGTCAGAGCAGCCCCCACTCCACGGCAAGCTCGAATTCTCCCTCTCCACTCTTCTCGGGTAAAGGAGATGGCTTCATCATAGTAAAAGTAATCTTCCACAGAAAACGAATTCCCTAAACCATAAGGGATAGCGGGGATCAATCCATTATAGCTATGGGCTGTCCAATTGGGATTATGTTTTAAAATTAATTGCTCAGTAGCATGAGCAATTTTATCGTCGAGTGGAAGCCATGAAAAATGTGAAGTGATCAAAACCCCTTGTGAATGAAGATACTTCTTAATGAGTGGATTCACTTTTGACTGATCAAAATATAAAAAACATTGGTTTGCAGTAATCGCATCAAACTCCATGTTTTGAAATTGAATTTCCTCTGTGGGCATCACCCTAAAATCAATGGAAAGATCATCCATTTTAGCCAATGTTTCTGCCATTTTTATTTGTTCAGAAGAAATATCGGTTCCTATTACTGAGCAACCTTGCTTAGCAAATTGACGAGCCAGCACGCCAGTGCCAGTACCTAAATCTAATATTTTTTGATTTTTTTTACCTATACCCAAGGTGAGTAATTTTGCATAAAAGCTCGATGGAGGTCCTGGACGATACCGAGCATAATCCAGCGAAGTTTTCCCCCAATCAATATCCATTCCCGGATCAACACTTCCTAAACCGTGCATAATTTCCCTATAATAAATATGATAAATCTAGTTTTTATATATCTTGATTGCCTTGCAATTCAATTCAGAAATCAATTTCTCGCGTCCTTGATTTAAATGATAATAAAGAAATCCTTTTCCTCCGGGAGTAAAACTTACTCTGACACTATAGTTCCCGAGAGTATTGGATCGTGCTTCGACATTAAATGAATTAGCGCCTAATTCACCTTGATTGATCATGATTTCATAAACGTCATCATTATCAAATTTAAGATCTCCGATCAGGATCACCGAGTGATAATCATCACGAATCAATTTAACTGTCGATTTATTAACTAAATTAAAATAGGAAGCGTTCCATGGATTATTTGCAATCTGAGTGGCCTTACAATCAAAAACTGTATCTGGATTTCCAGCCATTGCTTGAGTAGAAACAAGTACGGTTAATAATATTAATAGCTTCATCAGTACTCCATTTAATTTTTTAAATTTTTCGAAGTTTACCATAGAATTAACACTTTGTATATTGCCACTATTTAATAATGGGCTGTCATTGATTTTCATTGATAAGAATAAATACGAATATACAAATTAAAAAGGCCACTCTTCCTTGCGGAAAAGCGGCCTTTTTAAATGGTCGAGCTGGCGGGATTCGAACTCGCGACCCCTTGGTCCCAAACCAAGTGCGCTACCAGCTGCGCTACAGCTCGAAACTATAAAAAATTTCTGAAGTTCTAAACTAACCAAAAAGAACCCTGCTAGGCAAGTCTATTTTTTCGGTGTGGGCGTTGGATACAAACGATCTGCCTTTTTCCAGCCTTTGCGCCTTAATTCTGCATATTTTTTTGATGAAATATCTTCTAACCACTCATCATTGGCTCGATGCGAAAGTTTCACTAATGCTGGATTCAGTTCTGAGATTTGGTTCTCCAGAGAGACAAAGTCCCATTTATCGGAAGTTTTTTGAAGCTTTACAGGCTCGCCAGACCACTCATAAAACTGTTCGGCTATGCAGGTGTGATCGCCGTCTTTCGCGGTTCCAGAGAGCATATAAACTTCCGTTTTCAGTGCACTCGCTAAGATCCAAAACACGCCTTCATTCACAATTATGGTGGTTTTTGGCGTTTTAATTTGAAGTGCTCCGGAGAAGGCGCCTGGTTTTGCCCACACCTTCATCCACCCACGATTCATTTCCATTTCATAAGTTGGCTTCTTAGGATCCCACTTACCCCCGATAATTTTAGCCGCGAACACTCCCCCGCCCACCCATTGTAAATTTTCGCTCATTTGAACATAAACACCCATGCGATCTGGAATCGAGATTGCGTCTCCATAATCCAACCATTCGCCAGGCTTAGCCGAACGCTTATTACTCAGATCTGAGGTGTGTTCAGAAACCACATTTAAGATCCCTCCGGTGTAATCCCGCAAATACGGTGGTAATAATAGCTCGTCTTCCTTACGGAAAATCAAGAGTGTGGGACTGGTGTCAGCATAACTATATGTAATTGCTATATTTAGTAATAAAAACAGACTCAAAATCTGACTCGAACGCTCCATCACTCGCATATTTACAATTTTAACACGAAGTTCTATTCTATCAACCTATGAGCGGAACTTTTACGAACGAATCAGTGAGCGTGATGAAAGAAAAGTATCTCGAGATCGCTAAGACTCAAGGGATGCAAGTTGCCGTAAACCAATTGCACCATCAGTTGTGGGAATTGGAAAAAGAATGCTTTGATTCTCCTGAAGGCTACAAACCTGTTCTTTGGAAGAATTTAAACGAAATGCGCATTTTCTCTCGCGAGCTTTGGGATACTAATCTCAGCCAGTAATTTTCACGCGGTGAACTTTTTGATATTCATGATCAACAAAGGACCCCCCACCACAATCATCAGAATAATCACCACTGTTGCAAAGACCGCAATTTTTTTAGCTTTTGCATCTTGTTCTTTTCGAATGCTGACCGTTCCAGCAATGAGATCATGAAATGTTTTCTTTTGTGGATGAAATGCAGCCATGAGAAAACCACAGCCCACCATCAAGTAAGAACCGATGTATCCCGCTAAGCGAATGATGGCTTGTTTTGTTGATAGGGAATTTCCTGATTTCTCACCAATGACATAAATGCCGTAAATTTTTTTCCCAATCGTAGTGCCCGTTCGCACTTGATAACGACAATAATACCAATAAGCAATCCCCACAGTAAATCCTATGCCGATCACTTGTTGAACAAATCCACTCAAATGCAAAGGAGTTGAAACTCCATACTCAAATGCAAGCTCCACGGAATTCAACAAAATAAAATCAACAAAGTGTGCAAGTGAGCGAACCCAAAATCCTGCATATTTAATTTCTGTTTCCATCATAATGTTGAACTCTCTGCCACTGCTTTTCTACCAGGACGTTGCACTACTCCCACCATCACTCCAGTAAAAATACAGAGTACAGCAATCAAGGTTCGCACGGAAGGCAATTCATGTTGAATCACCCAAGCATACAATACAGCGATTACAGGCTGCATATAGATAAAAACAGCTACCGATGAGGGACTCACTCTTTTTAAGGTCCAGGAATTTAAAAAGTAAGTGAGCATGGTGGCACCAATAATGTTGTAACCCATTGCCCATCCCAATCTTGAATCAATATGAGTAGAAAGTAAGAGATGAAAATCACCCATACAAAATAGGCCAATCACCAGCGAGCCAAAAAGGAACATCCAAGCGGTAACCCAAAAGGCAGAATTCACTCTCAAAAAATCTCTACTGATGTTGAAGAAGATGGCGAGGGAAACGCAATTCAAAATCATGAATAGATCTCCCTTGAACGTTGCCATAGAAGTAGAAAAATCTTCAATTTTTCGCAACACCAATACTCCGAGTACGGCGATTAGAAAACCGAATGCACGATTGAGGGTGAATTTTTCTTTCTTTAAAAGGATCGCAATCATGAGTGTGAAAATTGGAATCAAAGTATTCAACACAGCACCATTGGTAGAAGTCGTATTATGGAGACCAATCATAAAAAAAGTTTGGCAAAGTACGATTCCAAAAAATCCAAAAATAAATGTTTTTTGTAAGAATCGAACGTCCATTTTTCGATCTGCTTTTGGAACAATGATGAAGGCAGCAATAAACATCAATACTGCAGCAATTGCCATTCTTACTGCCGACCAAAGTACCGGAGGAACTTGTTCTAAAATGATTTTAGATGCCGGAAAATTAAGCCCAAACAAAAGTTGGACCAACAAAAGGGCTAAGTAAGGAACCACAGATTTTTCCATCATTTCAAAAGTTTAGCGCATTCCTACGCTTGAAATAAAGTGTAGGATTATTGATGCTCAATCAAACTATTGACAAAACGTCAATTTATTGCTATTTTCCGCTTAATTCATAAATTGATGATTTCTCCCCCAATCCCGAAATTTTCATTTGTGAAGAATTAAAAGGGTTCGTCTGAAGCTTAGGCTCTGGTCGAACCCTTTTGTTTTATGGAAACCGTCAGGATTCATCAATTTTTAAAGTTTCGGGGTGTGTCTGTCGATACGCACTTAGATGCTGAAGATCGAAAACCTACCAGTACTTCCTCAAGTGGCCATGCGAATCACCGAACGCATGCAGTCTCCTACGGCTACGATTGAAGAAGTCTCTTCACTCATTAAAACGGATATCGGCCTCACTTCAAAAATTCTAAGACTAGCAAACTCCTCTTACTACTCCATTCCCGGAGGTGTAACCGACGTACACAAAGCCTTGCAATACTTAGGTTTCAATACGGTTGCCCAATTGGTTCTCACCTCTTCCGTATTTGGATCTTTTAAAACTCAAGGAAGCCGCGAATTCCCTCTTAAATCATTTTGGACCCACTCCTTTGCAGTGGGATTATTTTCCGAAATCACCGCAAGAAGCCTCCAACATAAAAACCCCAGCGATTCATTCGTGGGTGGACTCATGCATGACATGGGCAAATTGATTTTAATGGAACTCATGCCCGATCAACTTTCAAAAATTGTGAAAACGGCTCAAGAGAATCATTCCAGTTTCATTGATGCGGAAAAAACTCTCCAACTCACCAATCATGCTGAACTCGGAGTAGAGCTCGCCAAACACTGGCATTTGCCTGCTAACGTGACTTCATCGATCGAATTTCATCACCAACTGGATCATCCCGAAGCCTCAATTGTGGCTTGGGCTAATCTCTGGGTGAACACGCAAAAGATTGGTCACTCTGGAAATAGCGGTGAATATCCGGAAGATTTGGAACCTGGCTTTGCTACGAAGATCGGAATTTCGGCAGCTCAACGTGGAAAAATCATCGAACATTTTAATAAGGAATTTGAAAAAGCAGGAGCGATTCTCAGTGGCAGTTAAAAAACTAAAACTACAATCACAGCCGCTTCTCATCCCTGATGGATTACATGATCTTCCAACGGCGGTTATGCTTTATCAAAAATCAACCGGGGAAATATGGGCCAATTCTTATTTTGAAAGCTCTTTCGGACCAGTATCCCCTACCCGATTTGAAGTTCAAAAAAACCTACACTTGATTCATGAACGCCCTCTTCAAAATTCAGTTTTATCCTTGATCGGAAGACACGAAGGCTATGTTCTTCAAAACAATAAAAATGTAAAAGTACCTGTCAGCATCAAAATCACTCAGTACGGTGAAGCAAACCAAGAAACCTTTTTGGTGATGGTAGAAGATGTGACCGAGAAACTGGCTCTTGAAAAAGAAGTGATTCAAAACCACATCGAACTTCAAAAAGCATTCGAGCAACAAAAAAATACTCAAAAAGCCTTACTTCAAACTTCTAAACTTGCCTCTTTGGGAGAAATGGCGAGTGGGATTGCTCATGAACTCAATCAGCCCTTGCAAGCAATTTTAGGGTTTAGCCAGGAACTAGATCATTCAGAAAAACTTTCACCGCAAAGTAAACAGTTTATGGAAGAAATTGTAAATGCTTCTCGCCACATGGCGGGGATCATTAAAAACTTTCGCTTATTTGTTCGTAATTCAAATGAAGAGTTATCCGAAACGTCGATCCAGCATGTGATCGAAGAGTCCGTCACCCTTTCAAAACATTCACTCATGCAAAAAAATATTGATGTCTTTACCCATTTTGCCTCTGATCTACCACTCATCGAAGCCAATCCAACTGAATTCAAACAAGTGATCATCAACATGATCGGTAATTCCCGCGATGCGATTGAACAAGCGGGAACGGCACGCGGTAAGATCGAGATCACTGCAGAACATAAAAAGAATACTATCGAATTAAAAATCCGAGATAACGGCTGCGGCATGGATGAAAATACTCGCCAGAAAATCTTTGATCCTTTTTTCACCACTAAAGAAGTGGGAAAAGGCACTGGTCTGGGAATGAGCATCAGTTACAGCATTCTTAAAAAAATGAACGCAGAAATTTCAATTCAAAGTGAAGTCGGTAAAGGTACCGAATTCACAATCACCCTACCCATTTTAAATTCAAACGCTAAAGGAGCAAAACTATGAGCAACAAACAAACCATTCTAATCGTGGATGATGAGCAAAGCATTAGAAAATTATTAACGGCACGATTTGAAAGAGAAGATTTTCAGGTGTTTGCTGCAGAGAATGCGGAAGATGCTCTAGTGCAATTAAAAACACGGCCTGAAATCTCGGTAGTCGTAACCGATATCAAGATGCCTGGTAAAAGCGGCATCGAACTTTTAAAGGAAATTAAATCCCAAAGCAACTCACCTAAAGTGATTGTCATGACTGGTAACGGAGAAAAATCCACTGCCATCGAAGCACTCCGCTTGGGAGCATCCGAGTACATTGAAAAACCATTTGAAATGGAAGAAATGACCCACTCGGTGAAAAGAACATTTAATGAGTATCGCTTGGAAAGTGAAAACAAAGATTTCGTTTCTCGCCTAGAAGCACGCGTTGCACGCGTGGAAGGTAAAACGGAAGATCAATATTGGTTTGTTTCAAAAGCAAAATCCATGGAGCCGGTGAATGAATGGTTAAAAGTTCTTCAGCGTGAATCCATGCGTTCACTCAATCAAGCCAATGTGGAAGAGCCTTCTACATTGATTGTGGGTGAGAGCGGAACTGGTAAAGAAGGGATTGCACGCATGATCCATGCTAGCTCTAAGCGTGCTAAAGGCCCTTGGATTGCTGTGAATTGCGCCAATTTTAATGAACAATTATTAGAGAGCGAACTATTCGGACACGAAAAAGGTTCATTCACGGGTGCCAACACTCAAAAACGTGGTCTTTTTGAATTAGCAAAAGGTGGAACTCTATTTTTAGATGAGCTTGCTGAAATGGACATTAAACTTCAGGCAAAAATATTGAGAGTTCTTCAGGAAAAAACTTTCAGACGTGTGGGTGGAACTGAAGATTTACAAGCCGACATTCGTTTTGTTGCGGCAACCAATCAAAATCTGAGTGAAACCATTTCTCAAGGTAAATTTCGTGAAGATCTTTATCACCGAATTGCAAGAGTGGTGATTGAAATTCCAGCACTCCGATCTCGCACGGAAGATATCGTTGCGATGGCTGAACAATTCTTTGAGCGAGCATTTCACAATCGTGGAAAAACTTACGAAGGATTAACTACCGAGGCAAAAAACTTGATGCAAAGTTACGTATGGCCAGGAAACGTTCGTGAATTACTCAATGTAGTGGAACGCACTTCTCTACTTTGGAGTAAAACAGGTAAGATCAATGCTGAGGATATTTCGATTCCTCAATCTAACACCAATCACACTCCTCCCACGCCTCCTAAAAAACGCTCTGAGTTCAATGAAGGATATCGTCCGGGGATTTCTATGAATATTTCCAAAGAAAGTTCTACTCCTCAAACGTTTACCAATCTTAAAAAGAAATGGTCTGATGAGTTTGAAAAAGAGTATTTGGAAAATTTATTGGCTCGCATGCAAGGGAACGTCACTTCCGCTGCTAAAGAATCGGGCATTGATCGCAGTAACTTTCTGCGATTATTGCGTCGTCATCACATCAATGCTCAAAGCTACCGTGAAGTGAAGGACTGGAAACAAGCAGCTTAGTATTTGTTATTACTAAGATTTTTAGACTCAACGAAATTAGTTTAAATATCAATTGACGCTTAGCGTTAGTGCTGTTACTCACTCTTCATACAAATCTTGATTAACATTCATCCCAGAAAGTTACAGGGGGGTACGCTAGTACCAATAAAGCGCGAGACAGCCAAGACGGTGATTCTCGCGCTTTTTTTATTTGATGCGCACAAATGAGGCCATAAAAAATCCATCAGTATCGTAGGGCCCGATGAAACCGTAAGATTTCAATTCAAAGTGAGGGAGATTTTGTTTGATCCATTCTACTTGATCAAGCGTTTCTTTCTTCGCGAAAGTACAAACTCCATAAATCATTTCTCCACCGACCTTAGTGAGAGGAGCATAATCCATCACCACTTTTTGCTGGAGTTCATCCATGGATAAATGATCAACCGATTGTGAATGAGGTTTACGATTCCATTTACTATCAGGATTTCGGCGTAAAACTCCATGCCCACCGCAAGGACTATCAATCAACACTCGATCAGCTGATGCATGAAATTCTTTTAATTGCTCTGCTCTACCAGCAATGGAAGGCTTTATCAGCACTCCTTGTACATTTCGATCCGGAGAACGCTCAGAACGCTTGCGCAGACTAAGAATCTTTTTCTCGTAAACATCATAAGCAAATACTCTACCCTGCCCGCGCATGAGATCAGCCATAGCAAGTGCTTTACCACCTGCTCCTGAGCAAGCATCAATCACAGTTCGTGGTGCAATATTTTGCAGTGCTGCTTTATCAAAAAAAACCATATCCGCTTTTGGACCAACTGATGGTAACGGAGAAAGCACTGATTTCATCAGATCACTTTCCAGTGCATAAATACTCATCACTTGTGAGCCTTCATCTTGAACTTCAAACCAACCCTGTTCAAAAAGATCGGTTTTTTGAAGTTTTGCAAAGCCTTTGAATACACGAGCTAAAATAGAGTATTTTCCTAAACGGAATTTAGGTAGTTCTTCCATGGCAGAAAAAGTAGTTTTCAACTTCTCTTCATTCTCACGAGCCACACGATGCAATCGAATGGTAGTGAGAGGATCTTGAGATAAAAACATGCACATTTTTTTGGTGATCTCATCACCCCAATCGGCACGCCACTCATTTACGAGGGCTGTAGGAAAATCAATCTCGGAACCTTGATTGGGGAAATCTCCACCGGACTCCCATATTTTTTTTAATAACTCATGAATGGCTGCACTCTTTTTTAATTTAATAAAATTAAGCGACCAAAACTCTTCCGGGTTTTCTGCAATTTTAATTTTAAAGTGATCTGCAAGAGTCAAAGGACGACGTAAAAACGCACCTAAATAAACCGCTACTTTTGCTCGCTGGAGTGGATGCACTCTGGATAATAAGGTATCAAAATGAGTTTGTGTTTCACAAATCTCAGCAAACACTTCGCTTAAAATTGCACTTTTCATGATTTGATTTTAATCTCGTGAACTTTAATCATGTTGGTGGTTCCACGTCTGAGAGTTGGAACACCCGCTGTGACCACAATCGTATCACCATCTTGCGCGCGATGATTATCCACTAATACTTTGCTCACCATCCCGAACAAATCATCGGTAGCTACGATATCTGGAATCAACACTCCATCCACACCCCAAACAAATGCTAATTTTCTAAGGGATGCTGGATTATCCATGATCGCCACAATTGGATTTTGTGGACGATACTTCGCCAATGATCTTGCCGCTGTTCCAGAGTGAGTTAAACAGGCAATCGCTGCTGCTCCCACGTGGGCAGCAATTTTTGAAGCGCTATACTCAATTGAATCCACTACCGATCCATGAATCGGAGTGAGCGGACGATGCACAGAATAGTTTTCTGCTTCGCTTTCGGCTTCCAAAATAATCTTCACCATGGTTTCAACAGAAATCACGGGATAATCTCCAGATGCTGATTCCGCTGATAACATCACGGCATCAGTTCCATCAAACACGGCATTCGCCACATCAGATGCTTCAGCGCGTGTTGGTGTTGGACAAGAAATCATGCTCTCTAACATTTGAGTTGCAGTGATCACTGGAACGCCCAATTCATTAGACATTCGGATTAACATTTTTTGAATCACTGGAACCTTTTGAGCTCCCAATTCAACAGCCATATCTCCGCGAGCAATTAAAATACTGTCGGTCACTTCTAAAATTCCTTCAGGAGCATAAACTGCTTCTTCTCGTTCAATTTTAGAAACAATCAAGGGTTGATGATTGCTTGTTTTACGAATTAAATCTTTAACGAAGGTAATATCTTTCGGTGTTCGAACAAACGAGAGTGCCACTGCATCTACGCCCAATTCCAAACCTAATTTCAAATCTAAAAGATCTTTATCCGTACAGCCTGGCAATGAAAGTGGAGATCCAGGAAGATTCATCCCTTTATTGGAAGTGAGTTTTCCGCCTACAGAAATGGTGATCACAATTTCGGGTGCGTGCACTTCTTTCACTTCACTGGAAACTTTTCCATCATCAAATAAAACGCGAGAACCTTTTTTAAGATCTCGAGAAAGTGGCGCTGCAATTTCAGCTGAAATCGGCATCGGAATTCTTCCCACCGTTGAAGATCGAGGGGTAGTTCCTTCAGGGTAAAGTAGGACTTCATCCCCTGCTTTTAACATCACCCCTTCAGGTGGTAACTTTCCTAATCTGAGTTTTGGACCTTGAAGATCTTGCAAAATCGCGATGTGCTTTCCACATCTAGCGGATGCTTCTCTTACAGCCTTAAACAGGGCGCGATGAACATCATGAGTTCCGTGACTAAAATTAAGACGCGCCGTATCGAGACCTGCTCGGATGAGCGCCTCAATTTTTTCTGGAGTGTTACTCGCGGGGCCTAATGTTCCAACAATTTTAACTTTTCGCTTGGGTGATACGTGCATTTGTACGTTTTAGCTTATCAAGTTCTTCTTCATAATGCTCGGTTAAAAGACGATCGTGTTCCTTAAACATGCTATCTTGGGTCTTTAATTGGGCTTCATAAGCCCTAACCCGATCATCTAATGTTCTTTTAGAGACCCTTTGTTGTTCTTGGAGCTTCTTGTCAAACTCGAACTTGGTTTGTTCCGTCTCTTTATCGTGCAGATCTTTTTGATCTAATATTTTCTTCTCATATTCACGGCGAGTATCGGTGAGTTTATAATTAAAATTTCGTTCAGCATCTCTTTGCTTAGATTCTAATTCGTCCTTGTCCTTAAACCGTTCATCCATGAGTGTCGCGCGCTGATCTTTGATCTGCTCTTGGTTTCTTTGCTCCTGAAGACTCAACTCAGCCGCATGCTTTTGATAGGTTCTTTGAGTAAAGTCAACATGGCGATCTTCCAAGTTTTTTTGAGTGAGTTCAGAACTTGCTTCTAAATCTTGATATCCACGCACTAGAACTTGTTTTTCTGCCTTGTGGTGTTCATGTAAGCTTTTACTCAAATCATTATATTTTTCGGCATAACCATCTCGAACTTTTTGTTGGTAATTAATATTTTGATCTTTTAATGCAGTCGTATTAACCGCATCCACTCTTTTTTCTTCATTCAATTCATCATTAAACTTTTTCTGATATGTTCCTTCAATTTTATTCTTCACTTGAAGGGAAACTTTGTCGGGATCATCAGTGCTTTTTAATTCAGCAATTTCCTTTTTCATTTCCTCTAATTTTTGTTTGGTATTTTTATCATTTTCTTTGATGAATCCTTCATAATTTTCAGTTCTTTTATTTAAGGCTTCTTCAGTTGATCTTTGATTCTGATGCACAAGCTGTTCTGAGCTTTTGAGATGATTGATTTTTTCTTGGGCCAATTGAGCTTCAATATATTTAATTTCGCTCTCTGTCTGTTGCCTTTGATCATCTGATATTTTCAAGAATTCACTTTTTTGAGCACTCACCTGAGATTCAGTTCTTTGATTGGCATCAGAACGAACCGAATCTATTTTTAATTCGTATGCTTTATCTTGATTTTGTCTGTTGGAAACTTCCTTATCTAAGGCAGCTCCATAAGCACTCGTAATTCTTTCTCGATCATGAATATTCTCACGTTCCATACCCGCAAGTCGGCCCTGAGCATTGTATGATTCATCTTTTACTCTTCGAACCTGCTCGGTTGCTTCATTTCTGAGATCTTTTAATCTGTTTTGATAATCTTCTTTAGCTTCGGTGAGCGCTTTTTCTTCTTCGCTCTTGGCTTTAGTTAACGCGCGTTCATGCTTATCCTGAACACTTGCCCATTCTGCATCATACGAATCATTTGATCTGGTTGAACTGACTGAAGCCATCACTCATAGAATAATATAAAAACTCTATTGAAAAAATCGGCAAAAATTACCTAATTTATTTTTTATAGGGAGGTCAATAATTTAGGAATAAATCCACCAAAACCACCGTTAGATAAAACTGCGATGAGATCACCCTTTTTTGCAAAGGATGCCACTGCCTTGACGCCCTCTTCAACCTCATGAAAACAAACAGCATGAATTCCACGCGCCATCACACCACTCACTAGCTCTTGGCTTGAAAATTGTTGATCTAATGGAATCTTACTTTGATCAAATGCTGCTGCGATAAAAACCGCGCCAGCCTGATCAAACGCTTCCGTGTATTCTTTTTGAAAAACTTTTCTACGTGAGGTAGCGCTTCTAGGTTCAAAAACTGCAATCATTCGGCGAGATGGATATTTAAGCTTGAGCGCATTTAAGGTTTCGCGCACGGCGGTTGGATGATGTGCGAAATCATCGATCACCAATACACCATTCACTTCTCCACGCTCTTCTTGGCGACGCTTGATTCCTTTGAAGGTTTTTAGCCCCTCTTTCATTTTCTCTAGTGGAATTCCAAGTTCAAAACATTCCACATAAACCGCCAGTGCATTTAATACATTGTGTTCACCACAAAGATTAATTTCGATTCGGTCTTTTTTTGTTCCTTTGAAATAAACATCAAAACTGGTGTTTTCGCCAGTTGTTTGCATGTTTTTAAATGTGTAATCCGCTTGATCACTTTCATTTCTAGAGTAAGTGATGAGGGTTGTTTTTGAGGCACGAATCAATTCGCGAACATTTTCAGTTTCAATGCAGGCAATTAATCTTCCTGGTGAACGAATGCGAGAAATCAATCCAGCAAATGCTTTTTTAACTGCAGCGAGATCAGCGTAAATATCTGCATGATCGAACTCCACTGAAGTGAGGATCACATCATTGGGAAGGTAGTGATTGAATTTAGGAACTTTATCCCAAAATGCAGTGTCGTACTCATCTCCTTCTAAAACAAAATATTTTGAATTTTGAGGAACATGAAAACTATGAGGGAGACTATGGGAAACACCACCAATAAAATAGCTCGGATTTTGTCCTGCACTCGTCAGGGTATGGGCAAGTAAACTAGAAGTAGTTGTTTTGCCGTGGGTTCCGGCCACCACTAAATTTCTTGTCTCTGGTAAAAGATGCTTCTCCATGAATTCAGGCAAAGAAACGTAAGGAACTCCGCTTTGTTCAATCGCGGTCATCTCCACATTGCCTTTACTGATCACATTACCGATCACAAATAGATCGGGCAAAGTTCCATTCGTCGAAATTTTTTGAAGATTTTCAGCAGAATAAGGGGAGAAAAGCTCAATCCCTGCATTTGTTAACACATCACTCATCGGTGGATAAACATTTTGATCACTACCAGTGACACGCACTCCAGAACGTTTTAAATACGACGCAAAAGAACCCATTAAGGTTCCACAAACTCCTAAGATATGCACATGGCGAAAAGACTTCATTTGATGATTATAGGGGGCTTAGTTAATTGATGCCAACCACAAAAGCGATCCACGAGTGAGCATTGTCACCATTTTTGGTGAGAACGTACTCCCCTGTACCATCGCCATTTTTATCACTCGCTTCCCAATACACCACCGTATCTTTAAAGCCGGATTCCATCATGAGCTCGCGCAATTCAGTGATCGACCACACACGCCAATCGTAAACGAAAGCATTTTTATGCATCACACCCTTGGGGGTTTTGAAATGAATTGCATACATACCGTGGTTGGTGATGGGGTCAAAACTTTGTTGGTCCCAGTAGTAAGTGTATCTTCCACCAATTTCTTTCACGGTATAGGTTTTCTGTTCTTTCATCTTACCAATAAAACCTGGACCACCCGCCAACTCAATATTGAAAATACCATTTTTGTTCAGCGATTTACGAGCAGCTACGAAGTACTTTTTTAACTCCGCTCTCGTTTTAAAAATATTAAATGAAAAATTGCCCGCACCGATCACGTCGAATTTTTGTTTTGTAGGGTAACAAACATCCTGAAGAACAATTTTCACTCTCTTTTTTTGGTTCGCATTGAGAGTTTTAAAACCATTCTTTTTACCATAATCCACTGGCTCAGGATCAAGATCCATACCGTAAGCAGTGCGATCTTTGTGAGATTTAACCCATTCACATGAAATTAAAAAAGTTCCGCAAAAATCTTCACGCAAACTCATCGGTTCCTTTTTGCGTAATTCACGAAACATGTTTCCATAAATTTTTACGTGTTCTTCAGGAGTTTGAACTGAATTTTCGTAATAGAGATATTTATTAAATTCTTTTTTATTCTTAGCCATTATCTTTTTACCTTTAATGAAAGAGT
This sequence comes from Bdellovibrionales bacterium, assembly GCA_947372355.1. Classification (GTDB taxonomy): domain Bacteria; phylum Bdellovibrionota; class UBA1018; order UBA1018; family CAIMNF01; genus CAIMNF01. The sequence continues at coordinate 38,255 of CANBTI010000010.1, forward strand.
GAGTACAAACTCAGCAACCGGTTCATCTCCTGATTTTTCTGGAACCGTAGCAATGATCGTTACCGGTAATTCTACGCGTTCTAAACTTTCTTCTGCTTTCTTCACGGCTTCTTTGATGGCCAAACCATCCTTACAAGTAAACAAAGTGCGTCCTTCCGGACGTTTTAAAAATTTAGCCTGAAAATCTTTAAAGATGAGGGAGCCTTTTCCATTTTTAACTTTTTGAAGTGCACGAGCTGCAATAAAACCTCCGGCAGCATCTGCACCAATGCAAAGTACTCCGAAATACATGGAACCTAGATGATTTTTATTTCTACGGTGAAAGGGAATGGCGATCACCACTTCTTCTTCGGTCATTTTCACTACCGATGGATTGACAAAAAATAGTAGTGGAATTTTGTAGAATGAAAAAGCACGTAGAAAGATCGTTTCTTTAATTGAAATATTCATGTGTGGGAGCTCCGGCAATTAGGATAATCGGTTCAGCCATGAAAAGCAACTTGATGAAATACTCTTCGTAATTGGCGGATGCGTTGATCTTCACGTGATGGATGCACGCGGTTCGTGAGTAAAATCGCGAACTTTCCTTCATCTAAATCTATCCACAAAGAAGTACCCGTAAATCCAAGATGACCAATCGTACCGTTCAACGAAAAAACATCCGCTGTTGATCCTAATCCATCTAATCCAGGGACATCAAAACCAATCGCGCGGCGAGAGCCGAGGGTATCGGTAGTCATTTTTGTAAATTTTTCGAGTGTGGCAACTGAAACAATCTCTCCAGTCACGAGAGCACGAATCCAAGCGACCACATCCATTAAGGATCCAAAAACCCCTGCATGACCTGATACCCCACCCATACTCCAGCAGTTATCATCATGCACTTCCCCTTGAAGTAATCCACGCCAAGGGCAATTTTCAGTAGCCGCAATTCCTGATGGAAGTGAAATCGGATCACTGGCGCGTGAAACAAATGGTCTGAAATGAAGAGTGCAATCCTTAATCCCACTCCACACTTGTTCTTTTACCCAATCACAAAAATATTTACCTGATTCAAGCGTTTCTACATATTGAGAAAGAAGTAAAAAGCCAAGATCGGAATAAACAATCTTTTCACCGGGTTTATTTTCCAGCGGCACTTGGTTCACAAGTTCATAAAAATATTTTTTACGTTCGCTGATCGAAACATTCACCATTTCACCAGCCCCATCAAATTTAGAAATCATGGTTTCATAAAATGGTTTCCATGCTGGCAACCCAGAAGAATGGGTGAGCAATTGTTTAAATGTAAAAGGTTTTCCTGGATATTGGCTATCCAGATCCACTTTCCCCTGCTCCACTAAACGCATGAACAAAGAAGTGGTGGCTAAAATTTTCGTGAGTGAAGCGAGATCAAAAATAGAGTTGGCATCAATCCCTTCATGAGAAAAGTGACTCACGCTCCCCGCAAACGATGATTGAAACTTGCCTCTAGATAGCTCATCGAGTGATCCCCAAGCTGCGGCGATGCCTGAACCGATTTGCATTTCTACAGCATCATTGAGAAGCTTTTGAATTTCAGCCATGTACTTGATCATCGTATCCTTTTTTAAATCACCCAAGTTTCGCTGGCAATGGTGCGTCCGTTTGCGAAACGATCACCAGATAATTCACTGAGATCGAGAGTTTCGTATCGCCCCTTCACCATGAGTTCTGCGAGTGCAATGCCAACGGCATAACTCTGCATGGCTCCATGGCCAGAAAAAGAATGCGCTTCAAATAGATTAGAGCTTCGGGCGCCCGAATTCACACGACCCACAATCGCATGATGATCGGGAGAGTTTTCATATAACCCTGCCCAACCGCTCACATGTTTTAAACTTTCAAAAGCAGAAGAGCGTTCATGAAGATGCGACCAAATATGTTCTTCAAAAAAACGATCGGCAACATATTCAAAATTAAATCCAGCTGGTTCATCTGCGATTGCAAAACCACTGAGTGCATAAATCGATTCAGGATGAAAATAAACACCACTCGGATCAATGATCATTCCGTAATTGGTGAGATCCACATCCCGAGTTTGAAATAATGAAATTTGCCGACGAACAGGAACAGAAGGAGAAGCATAACCTAAAACTTGGGCCAAATGAGGTGCCCATGCTCCTGCAGCATTCACCACATGTTTTGCTTCGATTTCAATCCATTCTCCGGTTTCAGTGCCTTCAGTAAAAGTGGTTGGATTTTCACAAAGTAATTTTTTCTTATGCTCTGGAGAAAGTTGGGAAGAAAATTGAAATGCTTTAATTTTTTTGCTTCCTGAACTTTCATCTTCTGAAGAACAAACCCAAACATTATGATGAAATTGCGCACCCTTTTTTAGCGCTTGTTCCCGATAATGTTCTTTCAAACGATTAGGATTCACCAAACCATCTCGCACGCCAAAAATAGCGCCTGCCAGATCAGAAGTTTTATCAATGAACGGAAAACGTGAGCGAAGTGCTGCTACATCTAAAACATCCACTGGCCAGCCATTGGCAACATGCATTTCGCGTGCTTTCAATGCAGCATTCATGGTTTCAGGTTTATGTAGCCAAAGATATCCGCAATCCCGATAACCCACTTCACTGGCATGCTGAGCAAAATATTCAATCGAAAGTTTAGAGGTGAGAAGATTTACCTTTTGAGACCAAGTGGCACGAACCCCACCCGCATTCAGCTCCGAGGAGCTCCACTCACCAGTAAGATCGAGATCTACAACCATCACGCGATCTACACCAAGTTTAGTTAAACCCATGGCAACAGCGCTACCAATCAGACCAGCGCCAACAATCAAATAATCAGTCTGAATTTTTTGCATTCCTGATCACCACATCATTTCCGAAAAGTTTTCAGAAACAATTTTATATTCGCCTTTTTCTTCTGCGATATAAAGAATTTTAGTTCCGCGTGAGACTAGCCCTTTTCGGCCACCTTTGATCGTAGAAATGTAATCTTGAGTGAACATCATCATGGTATATTTTGGATGACGGAAAAAATAAGGGTCACTTGCATTCACATTAATCTTGGAATATTTGTTCGTCAGAATACTTTTATAGTTTTTCCACATTCCGCGATCAAACATTTTTCCTTTAATCGGAGATGCAAAATCAGTATGGTAGTGACTCATGTATTTATCCACATCTCTACTTTCCCAATCCTTAATCCAGGATTCAAAAAAGCGATGAAGTTTTTCATCTCGGCCACCATTTTTATATTTCGGTTCTAAATCATCAAAAATCATGATCGGTGTGAGTCTGAGTTGAATCGATTTTTGCAACTCCACCAAATCTTCGTTTTGAACCACTACGCAACCTTCACTATCAAAATCTTTTTTTAGTCTTTCAGGTGCATCTGTTCCATGCAACATGATGCTGTTCCCAGTACATCCGGCAATGCCATCATAAGCATTTGGATAGTTTACATAAAATGCCATTTTTCCAAATTTTGGCTTCAGGGAAGGAGGGAACAGTTTACTGGTGAATTGATAAACCCCTTCCGGCGTTTTCAAATCGCCTTCTTCTTCTTTGTCACCCTTCACTTTACCCGTGGTTGTATGAAAGGTTTTGATCACCCGATAGGAATCATCTTTTTCATAATGGGCCAAATGAAGAAGGTTGGTTTTTTTATCCACTAAAATGAGCGTGTGAAGATGACCATCATGGGATGAACGAGTAGGACGTGCTGAGTGCGGAGAAGCCTGAGCTAGATTTACACTGAGTAAAATCGTGGTAAAAACGGAGATGATCGACACTGAATTAAGTTTAAGCTCTAATGATTAATTTTTAAAGCGTAACTTTGGAACCATGCTGAGCGCCTCAATCACGATTTTTGAACTCATTTTTGATTTTCCGACGCGGCGATCTTCAAAAATGATTGGAAACTCAACATAACGAAAACCTTTACGATAGGCGCGGTATTTGAGTTCAATTTGGAAAGAATAACCGCCCGATTCCATGGTATCGAGGTTAATCCCCTCTAAAACTTTACGATTCCAGCCGTTAAATCCACCGGTGAAATCACGAACCGGCACGCCAAGAATCATCCGAGCATAGGCACTACCACCTCGACTGATGATTTTGCGCAATATTCCCCAATTCACCGTTCCACCACCCTCAACGTTTCGGGATCCTAGAACATAATCATGTTGATTGAGTAGCTCCAGCATTTTTGGCAAGAAACGAGGATGATGAGAGAAATCCGCATCCATTTCAACTAGTTGATCAAATCCGTTTTGAAATCCCCAACGAAAACCGGCGATATAAGCAGGCCCTAAACCTTGCTTTTCTTTACGATGGAGCACATGTAAGCGTGGATTTTTTTTGGCTAACTCATCAGCCATTTTTCCAGTCCCATCGGGAGATCCATCATCCACCACTAAAACGTGAACGGTTTCAGGTGTAATACCTAAAACCGCGTCCGTAATCGGAGTTAAATTCTCAATCTCGTTGTAAGTCGGGATGATGATGAGAGTTTTTATAGCCATTAAAACGGAATGTCTTCTTCCGTAAAGGTAGGCTCAGTTTGAAATGAATTATTGGTAGCCGCATACTGAGGCGCTTCAGATGCATTTGAACGAGCTGGAGAAGCTCCGTTATTTGCATAACCATTGTTGTTTGAAGCGTTGTTTCCAGCACCTGCACCCGCTCCAGCGTTTCCACCAAGAAATTGCATCGTTTGGCCCACTACTTCAGTAGTATATTTCGTTTGGCCGTCTTTATCCTGCCAAGAACGAGTTTGAAGTTTACCTTCAATATACACCTGACGTCCTTTTTGAAGATATTGCCCAGCAAGCTCGGCAAGCTTTCCAAAAAGCACTAAGCGATGCCATTCTGTTTTTTCTTGTTTTTGTCCGTCTTTACCTGTCCAAGCTTCGTTGGTTGCAATGCTTAAATTGCATACCGCTTGTCCAGATGGAGTGTATTTCAACTCCGGAGTTTGTCCCAAATTTCCCACCAAAATCACTTTATTTACTGACATGCCCCAGTGTTTACGACCTCTGATCGCATCCGTCAAGTCTGATTGCCGGACGCCCTATCCGAAGGAGCGGCAGGAGAGGTAGGAACCGACGGTTTTTTATGATTTTTTTCAGGGTAAGGGAATCCTCTTTGTTCGAATTTTTTTCTCCAGACTTGCTCGACTTGGTGCGCCGCCTTCTTACGATCGACAAGGTAAAGAATAGGATCGAAATCACAGTCTGGGCAAACAATGGCTGCTCGCATCTTCATGCGATAGAAACCCTCAAAGGCGATTCCAACAGGGATGATAAAAAACACGATTCCCTTAAAGCCTAACCATGGAAAGGCTGCCAAAGTGAGGGCTGCGGTGGTGATTAAAATTTGAATATAGAAAAGAAACGAACCGATTTTAGCCGGAGGATGAATACGGCGCTCCCGATTACAGCCGACGCAGTAAAATTTAAAACCAGACTCTTCTATTTTTTTCCAAAGACTTGCATTGGCTTGCATTGAAACTCCTTTTCAATTTCGCCCAACTAAGAGTATACCAAAGCCTTCATGAAAAACGAGCTCGATTTACACTCTCTTGCACAAAAACCGCAATTTCCTACCCGATGGACTATTTTACTCGATGAGCTCATCCCTCAGTTCGTTAAAAATCGTTTTTCCCCCAATGAATCCTGGAAAAACAAGCCATTCAGTCAAGATGATGTCGTTTTTTTCTCTAAAGGCTTATTAGAACTGTCTGATTTCTTCACGGAAGACCGTGAAAAAGCAAAACTTCCAAACTATTTCACCACTGCGAAATTCCGTTCGAGCTACTTCCTCTATTTTTTCGCTCTTCAGGGTGCGAAGTTTTTAACTTTATTTGAACGCTATCCTGCGGCGATTGATGCGGCGATTGCGCACGGAAAAGAAACTGGAACATTGAGAATTGTAGATGTGGGTTCCGGACCAGGCACTGCCTCCATCGCATTTTTAATTTTTGTTCTCGAAAAATTAGCAGGGCCTCTTCAAAAAAATAAAGCACCGAGAAAACTCACCCTCCCTTTTAAAATTCAACTCGTATGGATTGATCACAACGCCACGATTTTAAAAGATGGCCAAGCGATGCTCAATGCTTTGTTTGAATACTTTCCAGAGTTTGAAGGTTCAATTGATTTAGTCACAGATGCTCGTCTTTGGTGGAAGCATCCGAATGGATTTCAATTCGAATCCTCCATCGTTTTATTTGGTAACGTTTTGAATGAGAGTTCTGATGATCCAAGAATTTACCTCAGCGGCTTACTTCCCTTTTTGAAAAAAATAAAAGGTGCAGGAGTTCTCATGCTGGAGCCTGCTTTTAAATCTGCATCTCAAAGACTCAGCCAAATTCGAGATGAATTGATGCCTCACCGTTTATGGGGACCCTGCTTACATGAGGGCAAATGCCCTCTCGCAGAAGGTCGCGATTGGTGCCATTTTTCAGTGCCTGCGGAACTTCCTGGAACATTTTTTAAAAAATTCTCGATTAAACTCGGCAGTAAACGTGAGTGGTTGAAGTTTTCATTTATTTGGGTTGCTGAAAATTATGAAAAAGATAAAAAATTAATTTTGGCAGAACAAACTCAGCCAAAATTTGTTCGCGTAGTGAGTGATCCAATGCGCACACCTCGCGGAAATCAAAATCAACTTTGTTCCCCTAACACGATCACTTGGATCAAAACGCCGATGCGTCCACTTTACCGTGGAGATGTGATTCCAGCACCATCAGCTAGCTTATTTAAAACCGGAGGCTCTCGCCATGATTCGATACCACAACCGAAGTTCAAACCGCGTAGAAAATGAAAAAGTTTACGGAAGCCAATACGTAGATCTTGCATATAAAAACCCAATTGGATTATTTCTAACCAAGATGTTTTTCGTGCGTCCATGGTTGAGTAAACTCATGGGTGCTTATGAAGATTCACGCCGGAGTGTTTCTAAAATCAAACCCTTCATTGAACAGTATCAAATTCCGATGGATCAATATGAACCACAGGAGTTCCATTCTTTTAACGATTTTTTTATTCGTAAATTTCGCACTGGGAAACGAATTTTCAACTCATCGCCCAAAGCATTTTGCGCAGGCGCCGAAGCACGCTATCTCGCCTTTGAAAACATTTCGGCAAACTCTCGCGTGAAAGTAAAAGGCATCGATCTTTCCATCTCTGAACTTTTCGGGAATACAAAAGAAGAGCATGCGTTAGCACAAGAATTTGATGGCGGAACGGTCATCATCGCAAGGCTTTGCCCAGTTGATTATCATCGCTACCATTTTCCATGCGATGGCGAAGTGCTGAATCAATTCCAAGTCAGTGGACTCCTCCACTCCGTCAACCCAGTGGCGCTATCGGTAGAACCAGAAATTTTTCTCATCAACGAAAGACACGTTTGTATTTTCAAAAATGAAACATTTGGAAAAGTAGCGATGATTGAAGTGGGAGCGCTTGGGGTAGGCAAAATTATCCAGTCTTATGCCAAAGCCAATTATGTTGGAACTAAATTTGTCAAAGGTGACGAAAAAGGTTATTTTTTATTTGGGGGATCAACTGTGATTTGGGTGCTTAAAAAAGGCGCTCTCACTTTAGATCAAGATTTAACGACTAATAGCTCGAACAACAAAGAGATTTTAGAAACTTGGATCCCTTTAGGAGATACACTGGGTGAGTTCCGGAGCGACATCAGTCGCACATGAAACAGTAAACGCTCTATTTGAAAAGATCATCGGTCCATTTTCAGCAACTCTGATCAGTGGTCTTCTTGTTGAACCCGATAACATTGAAGAACGTGTGGGAACTTTGGTGTATGAATTCAATGCCCATCCTCACCTCCTTTATCCTTTTAGAAAATTTATTTCATCTCTTCAAAACAAAGATGTAGTGGCATCTCTGGAAGAGCAGATTCGTTTTTTCCAAACAAAACAAACCCGAAATTACCTGTTTGTTAATTTACTCAATGATGTTTTACAAATTAAAGAGTTAAAACTAGATCTTGAAACTGGCAGATTGCCAGGAAAACCAAAAGATCTTTTACAGTTTTCCACTATCGCTCGTGTAGAGTTTGGTGAAGAATCTCGCTACAAAGATCTCATGTGTGCGGTTGGATTATTATTTGATTTTGTATTTTATCTTCAAAAAACTCCGATTTTAAATCTAAATGGAGCTAAGTTTGACGATTTCATCAAAGCCTCTTTCGTGAAAGGAATTGAACAAGGGAAATTGATCATTCGGCTTTCTCGTCACAAATCAAATCTCACAAATGAAAAACATGCGCCGGTTACTGCCATGCTACGACAATTGAGTCATGTGATCTTTTGTTTACTCTATCCAAATATCGGTCCAGAGTTTTACAAAAAGCTTTCAACCATGAAGTACAATGAACCACTTAAACTTGCTTTAGAGATGAAAGAGTTTGGAGTTCACTCTGGAATGCTTGCCTCTTATATCGCTGAAAGTTTTAGCATCTTTGATCCTCTTGGGGAAGTGATGAGCGTTTGGGGAATGCCTCACCTTGCCCACCAAACACAAAATATTGCCATTCATGATTTGGCAGCTCTGGCTGAACTTGGGGTTATTCTTAAAGAGAATTTTAGGGTTACTGATTTTTCTGAATCCGCAAGCGTTGGATCAGTCGTGCCTGAATTAAAGTTTCTTGATTTTGTTTTTTCACAAAGAGTTCGAGAAGATCTCGTGGATCCAGGAAAAACGTAATGAAAATTCAATATAACCGATACACCGAAATGAGTTGTTTTAAAGTCAGGGGCCTAGTTGGAGCTGCTGAGTGGAAGATGCTCAGCCTTGGATTTACGATTATCTTTAAAACCTTGGAAGAAATGTTTGTGATCAATTTGGTTCATGCAGAAATTGAACCTGCAATTTTACCTTTAATTTTAGAATTTAAAAAAGGCATCGCAAAACTAACCAAGCAAAAAGTATTCATCATTTCAAAAGAAAGAGGATTAGGAGATTTTCCAAAAATTGAAGTCCTCCTTTCCCGTTTTCAAGGTTCCAAAATGCGCCAAATTGGCGATCGCATTATTCTAGAAGATCAAATCTATGCTTTAGAACAAGAAATTATCTCTATTGAAGCACAAATTCAAAAATTAGGTTTTGATGAAAGCACTTCTAAAAAAGAAATTCAAAAAAACATCATGGTGAAAACTCAAAAAAAATCACTTGAAGGATGCATCAAATGGCAAAAACAGCGCAAAGAAACGATGCAGAAAGTTGCCAGCGAAGAAGAAGATCTGGATGCAAAGCTAAAATCGACTATTGAGGAAGTAACCAAAGTATTGGGGAAAGAGCTTAATTTATGAGTTTTAAACCTGAAACGATTGCCACTGAAGATGTGATCACTCACACACTTGCACTTCAAGTCAGAAAAAATGAACTCACTTTAACCCGTGATGAAGTTGCCGCTAGGTTAAACACCATTGAGCAAGTGATCAATGAAAATGAATTGCTTCAGGCCAAAACTAAAGAGCAAGTAGCGGAAAGCGTAGACTTATATTTAGATGAATGGGAAAAGATGAAAGAGTTTTATCCCGAAATCCGTCTCGGGATATTACAAAAAACCCTCGAACTTCTCTCTCCTGATCAGAAAAAGAAGTAGTTTTACTGTTGTTCAACTCTCATGGGGCGATAAATTTTACCCAATTGAGCAAATCTTCCAGCAAAGCCTGCTTTTTTAACAAAATACAAATCATCTGGGCGATCAAGAGTGATCCATTGGCCACCAATGATTTCATTACTTCTATTTAATTCCAATTTATAACGATAGTGCGCATGAGCAAGAACGTGTTCAGGATATTCTTTGCGTGTATCCAAATCACCTTCTCTGATCAACATATCTTGGTATTTATTGTACTCATCCATGAATGAAGTGAAATAATCTTTCAAGCCGAAGATTCCCGATAAACTTGGGTTCCAAAAAGTCCAGCCGTAATCGGTATCATCAGCATAATAAAGATTAGTATCCATCTCTACCATTTTTGCTGTTCCTGGAGCAGATTTGCTGTTTGGAGATTCCTCTCCAACCACTCTTGAATCAAATTTGTAAATCGGTTGATTCCAAACCTCTTGATCGCGAGTTTTATCCATTAAAAATCCTTCTTTCATGATTCCTAATTGATTGGCCATCACAATATGAAAAGAACCTGCATTGGTATCGCTACAAGCTGGATCTTGTGAATTCATTCGAGCATTGCTCACAAAGTTTGGATCCTTAACACTAGCCAAACGATTTTGTTGTTGGATGGTGAGAGATCCAGAACTTTTGTTTCCGTATAATCTTAAAACATCTTGTTGATAAGTTTGAGCAAGAGATTCTAAATCTGTATCTAACTTATCTTCGGTATCGCCGTAATCAGTCATCACTTCTACGCCGCCTACCATTTTAGTAATTGGGTAAGTAAAAGTTTTTGTACACATTTGGCCTACGTATCTGATTTCAACTTTAGGAGCTACCGATTTATCAAAAATACGTTTGAACTTATTGAGTTTTGCACTCGCTGCGCTCCAACCATCTAAATCTGCATAGTTTGCTGTGAGAAGAGCTTTCACATCACCTGTTCCAAACGGAATGGTCACTTTTTTACCATCAATCATTACATCCACATCAACCGGTAGTGGCTCAGTGTAATGAGAAGATGCAGCCGACCAAGCATGGCAATAGCCTTCCCAGTAAGCATCTGTGGCTTTATTTTTGGAACGATAATCTTTTACCAGTTTGTAATCGAAATCACCGGTAACGATTGCGTACTTCTCAAATGGAGATAACATCGACAACTGTGTACGGCTCAATCCAGCAATTTCACTTTTGCTATAAAGACGGTAATTAAAAAACAAGCGATCACGATCTGCCGCTGTTAAATTTTGGCTCATTCCAGATTCTTGGAACTCATGCCAACGGTAACTGAATGCTCCGCGGTTTTTAGGCCAATAACTATCACCCCATGGTGTTTGTTCTGTTGGAACTTCACCATTGAGAGGCATTTGATTAAAGCTAGAAGTGTAGTTCACACGATGCCAATCGGCGTTGAGTCCGGTTGGATCATTCATTTGATTCCAATGGTCTGCATGGGCCATAGGAATCGTGTTTAAAAATGCTGAAATTGCCAAAGTGCCTAGGGTGAAAATTTTAGTCTTGTTCATGGGAACGAATGATATCAGCAAAGTCCGATTTATTCAATTCGTTTTATTTAAATAATCAAAAAACTCGTTTAATGATATTAGTTTAACGAGGAAGTTGAACCATCAAGGGTGATTTTGAATGGCCATCTTGGTGGCAACTAAAACAGGTGTAAACATCAAGATACGATCTTGTTTTCATGTAAACACGTACATTTTGAATTGATTCTGCTTTCTTACCATCATTTTGCTTCATTGCCTGAACCAACTGGATGCGTTCTTCTAAGTTTTCTTTCTTATCCCAACGGTTTGTTTTCAATTTAAACAAAAAGAAATTTAAACGACGGTACATCTTCATCGCTTTATCTAAATAAAGTTCGGATTCTTCGGGATTTGTTTCACTCACCTCTAGTGAATGTTTTAAAAACTCATCGCCAAAATAAACGGTTGTTCCATGCATGGCAAATGGGGTTTTAGACGTGGTATTGCATTTTTTAGCAATTCCTCTTCTGAAAAAAGGCAGACCACAGGGCGAATCTTTTCCCGACATATAATCAGCAAGTTCAAGAATCTTTTTTTCACGAGCCGCACCAAAATCGATATCACTAGATAAGGTGAGCGCATTAAACAAATGAAAAATAGGCATTTGAATCGCTAGAGCGATCACTTTATCTAAAGTGGCATCACTCACTTTTCCAAATTCTGCTTTTTCACGGCGTAAGGTATTGGCAATATTCCAAGAAGCAATTCTTTCATCATCCGGTGCAAGTTTGAGGGCTAGATCTAAAAATTGTTGAGAAAGTTCGTACCTTTGTACAATCTTAGCTCGATCCATTTCTGGTTCTTTTAATTTACCTTCCAAAAATCCATTATTCCGATCCAAGATCAACATCCCAGTATAAACAAGGTACATTCCAGCATTTTGATTCAATTGAGATGGCGTTTGTTTTGCCCAATCAAGGATCACTTGTGAATTAAAAATCATTTCTGCTTCCAGGGAAGCCGCACCCTTCACGGCATCACGATCATCATGATTAAAAGATGAAAAATAAACGTTACGAGAAAGACTCAAGTCCTGAGCCATGGCTGGATGAGAATAAGATATTTGGGCAAGTAAAGTTGCTAACAAAAAAAGCATTTAATCTTTTTACACTAAGGTTGTGTAAAAAGTCAAGATTTTTTAATCATTTTGGCTAGGATCGCATCTCCAAATGGTGCCACATGCGGGAACCATTCCCAAGATTGTGTGCAGGCAAACCCTTCAGGAAGTTTAGGTTCATTCTCTTTTGGCATCACCGAGCAAGTGCTGTAGAGAATCGCGCCGTCTTCTTTTAGATGTTTAGATGCCCAATCCACGAGTTCGCTTTGCGTGTTGTGGAGCTTATCGATTTCACTCTCGGTACGATTCCATTTCACTTCCGGGTGTCTGCGAATGATTCCAGTGCTGGAGCATGGAGCATCAATCCAAATCAAATCATATTGGATCGGGCTCTTTTGAATTTCTTTGTAAGGCTGAATCACAATTTGTTTTTGAAAACCCAATCGACTGCGATTTTCCATCACTTTTTGCATGCGATCATTATCCACATCGGTAGCCACCACCGTGTATCCACAAGCGGCTAAGCCCAGTGATTTTCCGCCCGGTGCTGAACAGAGATCTAAAATTTTAATCGATTCAGGATCTTTGCCAGTGGTTTGAAGATACTTCACTGCTTCTTTTAAAAGAAGTTGATTTGAAATGTCTTGAACAAAGCCTTTGGGTTCATCACCACGATAACCGGCTTCGAGTAAAAAAGGTTCTTCGGAGTCCAGTTTACGATACCAAGTTTTGGGGCGCTCTAAACAAGCTTTCGCAAAAGCGAGAGTCCAATCTAGGCCGCGGGTTTTTCTGAGTCCAAAAAAAAGCCAATCCGGCAAACTAGACCACGCCAATTGCTCAGCATGAGGTGTTTCGCTCGTGATTTTCCAGTTTTTCCAATCATCACGCGCATCGGCCACTTTTCGTAAAATGGCATTCGCAAATTTCGAAGGCGCTTCCCCTTCACTATCACCAATGGATTGAACGGTTTCAGAAACAATCAACGCTGAAGGTGTGTCTTGCTCGAGCAATTGATAAACCGCAGTTTGCAAATAGCGACGGAGCGGGCCCGTTGGTTTTTTCTTCAGTGAATAAGTATCAATGATGTAATCAATGCGACCCCGAAAGCGAATCACTCCTGAACAAAGTTCATAGATCCATCCACGTTCAAACTCTGGAAGAGTGCGATCACTATTGCGAGTGATCTCTTCGAAAAAACTTTGCTCCAAGGATTGATGAGAATTTGCAACTTGAGCAAGCGTTTTTACCGCAATTTTACGGAGTTGGATTAAACTATCTGAGCGATTATCTTGCGCCATTCCAGATCCAATACAGCCCCGGTGGCAAAATTTTACGTTCGCTGACATTCATGCCGGTGATGCGATCTGCAACCTTGGCAACTAAGTGATCGATGAAGGAAGAGCCTTCTTCGAAATCATCTTCGTCTTCATCGCCGCCGCCCATGATTAAATCTTTTAAGCCTGATGCTTTTTTCACAGGATGAACCAGTTTTACTTTGCCTTTAATTTTCGCTTCTTTGGCAATGTATTTCACAGCATCATTGAGCGTGCCAATTTCATCCACCAATTTTAATTTCTTCGCTTGCACGCCTGAGAACACGCGGCCATCAGCGATCGCTGTTACTTCTTCAGGAGTCATGTGGCGTCCTTCTGCTACAGCTGCTTTAAATTGCTCCAAAGTATCTAATACTAATTGTTGAAAGTAAGCGCGCTCATCTGGGCGCATATCACGATACTCAGAACCAGAATCTTTGAATTTTCCAGTATTGATCGTAAAACGCTCTACTTTTGCCCACTCATACAATTTTTTCAAATTCATGAATTCCATGATCACACCAATAGAACCCGTGAGTGTTCCTGCGTTTGCATAAACTTTTTTTGCACCAGCAGCGATATAAAACGCGCCAGATGCCGCTACACTTTCCATTGAAACCACGAGTGGTTTTGGAAAAGCTTTCACTGCTTCATAAATTTCTTGAGAAGGAGCCACTGCACCACCGGGTGAGTTCAAGCGGAGAACAACAGCTTTAATATCTTTTTCTTCTTCAGCTGCTTTCAGTTGCTTCATGATTTTTTTAGATTCCATGATCGCGCCATTGAGCTCGATGATGGCAACATAGTTTCCAGAAGCGGCGCTGAACACGGCTTGATCTTTATCTTTCCAAAGGGAACCCTTCATTAGAAAATAAACAAAAGAGAATACGAGGAACAAACCGAAAAGCACGGCCGACATTCCTAAAACCACGGCGAGAGGGTTTAATTTGCTCTTCTTGATTTCTTTTGGCTGAACAGGGGTAACCGGAGTTTGATTTTCTTGATTTTGATCCATGAAGGAAATGGTATGCCCAAAATCAGATAATTTCATTTAAAATAAAGACTTACGCCCCGTGATGCCGCATTGCGCATGCAGTCTTAAAACTAATTACGCCTTACGTTGAGTTTGCGCTTGAAGGTTTTTTTGTGATCGGCTATAAACAAATTTCCTCTTATTCAGTTGCGTCCCTATCGTCTAGAGGCCTAGGACACTGCCTTTTCACGGCGGCGACCGGGGTTCGAATCCCCGTGGGGACGCCAAATTTTCTAACTTACTTAAATCACTACAGAATCGGAACCCGACTCAGCAATGTTGTTGGAATTTCGTTGGATTGCATTCGATGAAACGAAAATCTCCCAGAGTGAATCCACTACATCCTCATTCTTATGAACGTAACGCTCAGTGGAACGAGAATCGCGATGGCCAAGCATCATTGATACCAATCTTGAGTTAGCTCCTCTTCCAATAAGCCTTGTTGCGAAAGTATGCCTGAGATCGTGCATGCGTATTTCCGTAACGCCTGAAGCCCTACAAGCGATTCTTAGATCGCGCGCAAGATGTTTCATAGAGATACCACTAAAGACTTCCATGCTTTTAGATATTGGAGTTCCAGTTAAACTCTTTAATTCCATCAAAGCTTCTTTTGCTTCAGGGAGTAAAGGAATGATTCTGGTTTCACCGTTCTTCGTTCCTTCGAATATTGAACCGGTGGTTTGGCATTTCGTTCTACGAACATGAACCTTGCCACCATTCGAACTGAATTCAATATCGATCCATCGAAGCCCCGCCAACTCTCCAGCACGAAGCCCAGAGTAAACAGCAAATTTCCATACCAAATAAAGTGAATTGGATTGAACCTTGGGATGAGAAAGAAACTGTTTGATTTCATTTTCACACCATACTTTTGCTGGCGATGGATTTTGTTTCGGTGGTTTCACCACGATCACTCTTGTGTCGGTAACCAATCCACGCTCAGCCGCTTCTTTGAAAGCTTGCTTGAAAGTATGAAAAATAGTTCGACGGTAAGTTGCCGAGATTTTCAAATTCGATTCTAGAGAAGATCGAAACCGATGTACAGTATAGAGATCAATTTCTGCCATCTTTCTTTTTTCGAAAAATGGTGTGAAATAATTTCTCACAATGCCTTCATATCGTTCTTTAGTTTTTGGTCGAACTGCATTCTCTTTAACCAAACATTCAAAGCAGAACTCAACGAATGTAAGATCAGTATGATACACACCCATTTGAATTCTTTCATAAGCCCCTTTTGCCCAAAGGCAAGCATGTTCCTTAATTGCAAATCCTTGCTTTCTTAATTGACCACCTCTCCCATCGGGAACGGAAGCAGCCCATTTTGTATTTTGATTTTTGCCAGTGATGTATGAATTTACATACTGACTAAAGATTTTGTTTTTAGACATTAGACACCTCTTTTTAGTTGGTGCTTCTGCCCTAGCCGATTTTTCAAAGAACTATACTTATCAGGTGCTTTATTCGCATTTTGTTCCAAAGATCGCAATACTTCGTTTCGATCAAAACGAACAACTCGACCTAATTGGAAATATTTGATTTTTTCATTTTTGACCCAATAACGAATTGTCCATGGATGTATATTTAAAAATATTGCGAGCTGATTAGTAGTTAGTAAGCCCTCTGGAATATTTAATTTATTCATTTGTATTTCCTTAATTCTATAAATCGTTCTTTAATACTAATGCTAGAATTTAGGTTGAAATTGCTCATCGTTTAAGTCATCTGTTTTTCCTTGATTATAACTATAGTTTTCCGAAAGTAAGTTTGAGAAACTAATTGAATCTATTACTTTAATGCCAGACCAAACCCTACTTCTGATTTTTTGGCCTTTAATTCTGATTACTACCCTAGCATTTGAACTATATTCAGCTTCGGGGAACTTTCTTCTAACTTCATCACAAAAAGTTCGGTCGCTTTGCTTAGAATAACCGTGCATCTTACACCACGATGAGTAAGCTTCATATAAATCTGCAGTACATATTTGGTTTACTTGATCTCCAACAACTATATTTTCTTCAAGAAACCTAGACGCAGGATTTAGCTCTTTGCGGTAAATACTTTTTGAAAGAATACTGATCCTTGGCTCATGCCAATAGTTCCGTTTTAATAATCTACTAAGACCAACTAATGCCCAATTAAATACACCATGAAGTTCTCCTGAACTTTCCCAGAAGCTTGGGTCGACCAATCGCCTATCTTGTTTACTTGGATCAAGAATTTGAACATTCATAGGAATTAAAAAAATACGTCTAAAAAGTGCATCTGACTTATCCCTAAAATGAGGCAAATTATTCGTAGCAAATACAAGCTTTGCAGTTGGAATCATTTCAATTGGATCCCGATGTTTGCGTTCAATCGTCATGAAATCGCCTGATATATATTGTTTTAAAACGCCTTCCTCAGCCTTTGAAACTTCGCCAAGTTCAGCAACAATATTTGCATACTTTCCCATTGTTGCAGCTAATGGAAAAGTTCTAACTGGTGAAAATGCTTCAAGTCCTACAGCCGAAACATTTTCCTTTCCTAGCATGCATCTAAGAACAGTAAGAATTACAGACTTTCCATTTGCACCTTCGCCTTTAAAAAATGCCATAATATTAAAACTGGAATCTTTAGTAAGACAAAGCCCAAAAAACTCTTGAATTCCTCTCTGCAAATCCTCGTCTGGTACCATCTCATTTAAAAAATTCAGCCAAATCTCACTTTTAGCTAATGGATCATAATCATATTCGAGTGCAGTAAGAGTAAAATACTTTGGACAATTCGGGATCAGAAGTGTTTTTGATTCGGAGGTTTTTAAATACTCATCAACACGAAATAAGTGAGATTTTAATGAAATCAAACGCTCATCTTTACAAAAATGTTGATCAATCCAAAAAGGACTTTCAGTAAATGGAATTATTCCAATACCCTGCAAATGCAACATAACTGATTTTGAGAATGCCGAAATTGAACTGTGAGGAATTTTTTGTTCTTGAATGTATCGGACAATCATTCCATTGACCCATGCACTTTGCTTGGGAACATATTTATTTTGTTCCCAGAAATACCAATCATCACGATAAAAACGAATTGGGGCACCAAAACTTTCTTGAAATGCGTGCGCCACAATTTTTGGGTTTGCAGATACGGATTTAGTACAATGTCTAATAATTATCTCAATATCAATTTTTTCCAAAATAGAACTAAGATTTAATTCAGTACAATGACTATGTTGGCATTTAAATGCTACAATTCGGCCATGTTTTATCAGCAAGCTTGAAGATGAATCTAACCTAAACTCAGAACTATGCTGAGTATAATTAGGACATTGCACATCAATTCGGTCGTTGGCTTTTATGGCATAAGGTATGTTCATTTCATCAAAAAATGTACAAAAATCAAACGATTTTGGATTTTTTTTAATTCCCCTTGATTTAAAAAAACTAGAAAATAATCTAACTTGTGAAGTATCATCTTCGGAGCGTTCACTTTTTTCTGTTTTTTTCTCTTTAAAACTCTCTCTTGTATCGGCGTGTGCTATTAATAAGGTTAATTCATCAAACTTATTTTCATTAGCCTCTAAGATATAGACCAAAAATGGATCGTCAATGTTCTTTAAATGATACGTTCCGGCAAGTCTCATCACGCGAGGCAAATCACAAACTGCCTGATCTGTATTTAAATATTTTGCAATTATTTTTTGAGTTCTCTCAAAAGACAATAAAGATTGGCCATCTATAGCAACAAAATATCCATGCACTCCATTTTTACTTTGAATAATAAAAGTAGGCTTAATTGGCAATTCAGGCAGCACTCCACCATCTTGATCAAAAAAGTAGGCTGAAACAGATTTTACATTTTCCTTTTTTCTTCCATTTAGATCGCCTTTATTAACCATAATGAAAATTCCATAACCATTTTGATTTAATTTTATAATTTTAGGCCAAAGATCATCTATTGTTCCATGAAAATGATGTGGTTTATTTGGACCGGGGGTTTTTTTACAATCACGAAATACCTGTATTGTTACTTGTGCATTCTTATCACCTCGTAGGTGAAACACATGCATTTTCGCCATTTCCTTATTCAATGATAGATTTAGATATTTTAACTCACTCACGACTTCTCCCTACTTCTTAAGAAACCAAAAAATGATTTTCCTTAGATATTTTTTAATTTTCTCAGACTAAATTGTCTGCGATATGGAGAATATAGGTGGAATTAAGACCAAAACTTTACCTAAAAACTTTGAGTACCCCACCGGTCAGACAATGGGTTGAAAACATTGAAGCTTTTTAGATAAAATAATTATTATTTCTAGGGGTCGTAAACTATTTTAACCTAAGTTTTTCTTTAATTATAGAGCCGTAATTTGTCGTAAATGTCAGTTCAGAAGGCAATTTAATCTCGCTTTCATTCTTGAGTTTAATTTTAGGCCAATCTTTTTTAAGGTCTTTGTAAAAAGGTGCGATCTTAAATTTATTTTCTTTTGAAAACCATCCGCGGGGTTTTTCTGTTTTCGCCTTGTAATAGTTTATTGCTAAATCCAACAATTCCAGTTTGTTTAAACTTGAATTTCTACTAATTAACTTTCCCTGATTAATTTTTACTGATTTTATTACTAACGCCAGATCGTCTTTTGATATAGATAGCATTGAAAGGTTCACATCAAATACAATCGAATTTTTAATTAATTCTGTAAGTTTAAATTCTTCGCACAAAAAATCAAACTCATTAGTCGGAATATCTTTTCTATTTTGAAAATATTTATACAATATTTTTGCTGATAAAAATGCGTAGGCGGTACCCTCTTCCCACCGTCTGGAATTATTCATATAGCTCTCGGGGGCAGAGACTTCTACAGAAGTCTGGATTGAATTCTGAAAAACGGCGAGAACAACTACATTTACAGTTACGCCTAATTGATGAGCCACTTGACCAAGAGAGATATAATCACCTATGCGACTACAGACGCTTATACTTTCGGAATACAGTTCATCCTCTATAGAAGAATGAATCCTAAAAATAGACTTTTTTTCTTTGTTCATACACACGTGGCACAGCTAAAATGGTTTTTTATAAAAATACATACTATAACCAAATGAATTATAAGTAAAAAGGAACATATCTGTGTTGGTGTGTTATTCACCGCTAAATATACAGTATATCACCTAACAATTAATATATTGAATCTGAGCTACTCTTATTATGTAAACTAAAGGCTAATTACGTTAAATTTCAAGAGTTTATTAAAACCGAGAATCACAACCTATTCAACCAAAAGCCGTTTTAAATGTGACTCTGTGATTTTTTTGTTACCCAAAAGAATATATGCGTCTGGGAACTGAGTTTTGATTTTGGCCTCATATTGATCATTTAGTTTTACTTTTTCATCCTCACCACACTCTTTGGATACACTTAAATAATAGCCTTCTTCAGTTTCATTAACTATAAATCCAATTTTTTTTGCTTCTGATAATATTATTGATATTTTATCATTCAACTCTAACAACTCTTGTCTAATCATCGCACTGAGCTTAGCAGGAGAAACAACTTCAGGGTGATGAGAATAAATAAAATATCTAATTACTGATCTCTGCATCTCTTGCCACGTAACAGATTTCCTAAGTTCTTCAATCCATTCATCAACTTTTTCTTTACTTTCCATTTGGTATTTTTCATACCCCAGCCTAAATTCATTTTCCAAAACAATACCATCTTTTACTCGATAATTTTTACCCGAATATCCTGATAAATAATCATTTAGTGTCTTAAAAAGAATTTTATTGTCATCAAAAGCATACAAACACTCATTAATACCGTCCCCATCATTATCTGGAACACTACTGTAATAAGTAAATTCTTTTTTACTTGGATTAATCCACACGACAACCCTATACCCATTTGAATTTGAGAGCACAAATCTATCGGGATTTCCTGTATGGATTGGTAAATTTTCACCGAGAAATTGACTACCCTCAACTCGAAGCTGAATTATCTGTTCTTTACTCAACTCAAGATGAGAAATCTTAAATTGCATTTCTTTTAATTTTTCAGGCATTTCGTTTTTAAACTTTTTTGCCTTTAGATATGAATATGTTACATCAACCACAGTAATCCAGCTCAATGCAGATCCCAATCCCAGTGAAAATATCAGGTACCAAACAATATCAAATATAGTTAATGGATCAGTTCCAGTGTAACCACCGTCTATCCACTTAT
>CANBTI010000011.1 GCA_947372355.1 Bdellovibrionales bacterium
GCTTGAGCGGAGTTCAAAACTAAAAATGATAGGAATATTAAAATTCTCACACTTCTTTATCGGCAGTTTATTGATAAATATTGAGTAAAAATAGAAGCTTATTGCGTTGCGCTATAAAGTAAAACCAAGGCCAAGAGCCCATAAAGTGGCTGGCTTAGGCACATATCTTCCAAATTCAGTAATAAGGTAAAACCGTCCAAATCCCCAACGGGAATAGATCGATATGGCCTTACCGAGTGCATTTGGCTGATCTACACTGTAACCAGCAGAACTGGGGGTATTTAAACTTTGTCTAACATACAAAAGAGTAAACTTTAAACCCAACTCGGATCGACTGGTAGAGACAATTCTCCCCGCACCTAATGAAAACTTCCCTCCAATAGCGGGAACACTGGATTGCTGATAATCCACCAACCCCTGGGTGGAACTCACTCCACCTGAACCATAGAGAAAACTTAAATCACTGGAATAAGACCAATCTCGATTTTCAAATGAAAAACCAACTCCAGGACAAAATCCAACATTGGTTGCCAGCAAAGGAGTTTGCTCAAATGGTCCTCTTAAGGTTGCACTGGTTTGCCAACTTAAATAATCAATAAAAACTCGAATATTCCAATGATAGGTCAATTCCTCAAAATCTTTAATGTGACTTTCAATTTCATGATAGGTTTTATTCACTTCTACCATTTCATATCCGAGCTTTTCTAAAAGCTTTTTATATTGTTCTAAAGAAGAAAAATCTTTATCCGAGATTTCTTTTTTACTTTCAGAATTTAAAATTTTGACTGAAAAACCATTGAAAATCCTAAGAATTGAATTTTTTAATCCTCTAGAATAATCATTATTTTTAACCTCTTCATTCTTTCGAACTGATCTCAGTAATCGAGTCACTTCTCCAGGATAGTTTTTATTGACGTAACTAAAACCAATCGTTAATGCAGAATCAAATAAATTAAGTTTTTCGCAAGCATCGATCACCTGAACAACCGATGTTTCATTTTCGAGTAACTCATTTTTATTGTTTTCGAATTTTTTAATGACCTCTAAATACTTTTTCTCTTGGTATAGTTTAGAAATATCATTTGAAACTTGCGCTTGAGCAACTGACATAAAACACATGATTAAAAATTGAAAAATTATAACCATACATGTGTTTGAAGTAGAATCATCCAGTTATCCTGGGTAGAAGCATTGGGGTTAAAATTACGTGTATTATAGGTATCGAGTCTGAATTCTGTTTTTTGAATTGGAAAAAATTGAATCCCCGGCCCCCAACGCATCGATGAACTATCGCTTGAAAGATCACCTTTTAAGTATTCGATATTTGCTACAAAATACAAACCTCGAATCGGTCGTAGATAAGTTTGTAAAAGGGCATATCTAGAATTTCGATCACCACTTCCATTTTGAGTGGTTTTTTTAGTTTGCCCCATTTCAACCAGAAGTGCTGATCCTTCCTTGAGATTTAAACGTGAATGGGCTGAAAAAGATAAAAGACTCAAATAATCACCAAAAGTTTTAAGAACAGAAAATCCTAAACGATGATCCTCTCCCACGACTCTTTCCATCATTACACTCAATCCCTTTTGTCTAATGTTGGATTCTTGCGTAAGATTTCCGAGGAACACATGAGCAGCGCCCTCCCATTCATCTTTTAGATAATGAACCATGACGCCATGAGTTTGATCATTTTGGGTCATTTGTGGGATTGTTCTACTAAATGCAATATGTTCAGCAATACGAATTCCATACGCTTTATCCATAAAACCTGAATAAACGCCAATTTCAGGGGAAATTCGATAGCCAATATAATATTCACGAGTTCTGAAGTTTTTACTTTTTTCTGTCGTGGTTTGATTTGCTGGTGGGGAATAACCAAAATCACCTACGAATGTTAGTCGATCATCTTCAAGAAACTTTAAAATCAACTGACCATCTGCCTGCATATTGATCCATTGTTTTTTTTCAATGGTAGATCCTGGATTTTGAGTTAGAAATAAACCTCGATAATTCAATTGTGTGCGAATATGATCTTGAATCGGAGTTCTGAATAAAAATCCGGAAAGGCTCGCCACCGATTCTTCTGCCATTTTTTTAGGATAAAACATTCCCGAAGCCACTGCAGTCGCACCTACGGATCTACCATAATCCGTTAAGGGACCATTGCCTAATGGATTATAGTGACAGTTAATGCAAGAAGGATAACCATGACCAATAAAATGTGGGTAGGCATGAGCACTATTCAAAAATGAGAAATTTAAAATCATCATGCATAAAATTTTATAAAAAACTTTCATGGCATGTTGTTAATCCAGTTTTCTAAAGTCTGAGTCTCAGACGAGGAAATCGAACCATCTTGGGGCATTGCTCCAATTTGAATTTGTTGAATCAATGGAGATCCATTTGCATTATTTTTTAAAATAGCTCTCGATTTAGAAATCCAAAGCGCATTAGATGTATAAGCCGACCATGCATCATGGGTGTGACAACTGACACATTTATTTTTTAAAATTGGATAGGCCAATAAAAAATTGGGGTCACTTGAATCCAAAACAATTGGACCATACTTTTGAAGATCTGAAGAGTTTGAGTTGTCATTTGCACAAGAAACTAACAAAAACAAAAAAATGAAACAGATTCGTTGCAGAAACATTATTTACTTGAAGCGTCCGAAAGCTTCAGATCAACTTTCACATCCACTTTCACTTCATCTTTTACACCAATGCCGAGGTATTTAGCTTTCACTAGACCAAAATCGGATGATTTCAATTCCATAGTAGCAATGAGTTGATTGGATTTTTCGCTGTATTGAATTTCAACCAACTTTTTAACCCCATTCACTTCTAGCATTCCGGTAGCTTTTCCTGCCTTACCTTTAAACTCAGTCAGGATTGCTTGGGGAAACTTGTCTGAATTGAAGTGTTTATGCATATGCTCATCACGAAGATTATTATCCGTTTTAAAGGAATCAATAGACACACTTAGATTTTCAGCAGATACATCAGTACCTTTTTTGATCACTTCACCCTTAAGTTTATCACTAATTGCAGTAAAGGATCCTGCCGGAGAAAGCTTGGTTAAAATCGAAACTTGATTCTCTGCGTTTGCGGTAATGGGAATTAAAGCCATTACTAAAAACGATATTTTAAATTTTTTTTGAATATTTTTAGTCCAAACTTGCATATCTATACTTTAGCCCTACTATAGTAAGAGAATGAAGAAAAAAATAAGGCAATTTAAAAATATATTAATCCTGCCGGATCTACAATTAAGCCTGTTGGGATATTTTGTTACCCTTTTTGCGATCACTACCCTAAGCCTCTATTCAACCACTTATCTTTTTTTTCATCGATTAGTTCAAAAGGGCCTATCTGTTGGCATCCCACAGGGGCACATTTTTTATCGATTCTTACAGGATCAGAAATCAGATTTAGATTGGCTATTTGTTGGTTTGGCTATTTTCAATTTAGCACTACTCTTAGGTGTAGGTTTTATCATCTCCCACCGGGTAGCTGGCCCAATATTTAAATTGAAGCAATATCTCTCAGGAATAGATCAAGAGACTGAATTATTTGCACTTAGAAAAAAAGATTATTTAAAGGATCTTGAACCTGTAGTGAATTCACTCAAAGAAAAAATGAAATGAAAATATATTTAAAATTAACTTTTATTTTAACTATCTTTGTTCTCATTAGCTGCAGTCAAAAGCCAAATACTCAAAAGCTTAAATCTGAAGAATTAGATAAACTCACCTTGATTGAATTTGCCTCAAAACTGGAAGAAGATTACTACCGACTTCATCCTTCTGAAAAGCAATCCCCTTAGAAAATCTGCCATTCTGGTGATCCACAAAGGGTGGTCATAATTTGCTTCCAACCTTCGTTGGTAGTGGTGGCAGCAGAAGACATAACTAAAAACGATTGAGTTAAATCATCACCGGGTTCTTCCGATTGAAAAAACAATTGGTAAGCCGTTTTGATTGTTATGGCATTGGGTGCAGGTAGAATGTTAGAACCCCCTGCCCAAGTTGGATATATTTTTTGCATCACTGAAGTAAAACGAGCCGAAGAATTAATTAAAGTTTCACAAGTTTTTACCGTATAAGAATATCTCATCGGGTTTGAGTATGAGGGAAGAAATGGGAAAATTCCTGAATAACATTGATCTTTAGGAAATTCATAAGTTACTCCATTATCTGAACTTGCATAACGATCACAACCGCCTCCAAAATCACTTTTATTATAAACACCAGTCAAAACCGATGTCTCCGTAGAAGTGACATCAAAAACTTGATTCAATACTGATTCAACATATTTTCGATCCACTACTGTTGCAGTAAATGGATAATCCATTGTACTTGATGCGATATCTTGATAAACAGAATCACTGAATTTCAAATCACTCTGATTTGGTTTAATCGTACAGGATGGTAATATTGGAAAAATGAGTAAGTAGGTAAATAATTTTTTTATCATTTTTACCTCAAGCCACGTTTTTGGGTTTAGCTACAGCCATTTGTACTTTTCCCAATGAATTTTTAGAAACATAAGACGGATTATTTGGAGTTGGAGTTTTAAACTCAAGCATCGTTGCTAATGTGGAAGCAACATTACCAATTAATCCATTTTGCCCAGAGAACTCTGTCATTGGAGAAGCAATTCCCCAACTTCCACCTGCCGTTGTTGAGTTGACTTTAATATCGCCAGCAACAGTGGGCTGAGTTACCATTCCTGAAATAATTGAATAACAACTTCCATTCCATCCATGATCAGCGCCTCCAGCATTATTTCTTGCAGATCGATTAAATTCTGAAGTAATTGAAATTGCGGTTTGATCAAAAAGGGTACCAGATCCTGCAGTTACCGCTTTTAATTGATTCACTAATTCATAAAGACATGAAGAAATTGCTCTATAGTAGCGACTAAAAAGGATCATCTGAATGTAGGAACCCGTTTCATGGGCATCAGAATTAAAATCGTAAGTTATATTTGAAAAATTCTGCGAACCTAGTGCTCCACTTGCTGCAGAAAAAGCTGAATCAACTGCAACATTATTCACGCTATCACCAACCATGATATTAATGGATGAGGTAAAGCTTTGAGGCGAAATTCCACCCCCAGTTAACATAAATTCACTCACAGCCATACTCGCCGCCAAATTTGCAATCGTAGAATTGATGGTCGTGAGAGTTCTAATGTCAGCACCCGTGTAAAATGAATTTCTATTAGAAAAAAGCATTCTGTACTGGTTTGATTGAGCACCACCTACCGCAACATTATCTAGACCAGCCAATCGTAAACTGACATCACCAAAGGAGCGTGAAATTAAATTTTCATATTTCGTTTTTAAGGTTAAAAAGGAGGCGCTTAACCCCGAGAACTGCAATAACATCATTTTCTTAGCATTGGCTCTATCTTGATAGGTATTCGGTAGGTAGGAACTCTTACTTCCCGATTTTGCTTTCATGATATCAAGCGCACGATCGATAGCCGCACCCGCAATGGCGTTGGTTGATCTTAATCCAGCTGAATTGGTAAATGGAGAAAATACAGAGGTGAATGGATCATTCCCATCCATTGCACGACTAGTAATCCCTTTACCAGAATGAAAAAAATTTGAATTCGTTGCACTAAATCCAACTCCAATAGATGGCAATACGGTAGTTGCCTTATCAGCAACTAAACCCAATAAAGAAGAATTTCCTGTTGGAACCATTTGCAAGTAACGATCTAGTTCATGGCTATCTACCTTCCAATCCAATCCACGCATCATCAACATATTTTGCGCAAGGTTTGACATTGGTGCCGTTCCACCATTTGGTGTCGCCATTAAACCACTCCAAAGATGCGGTAAATAATACTCGCCAATTTTTACACTAGCGTATTCTCCGGTGTATCCTCCGCCTCCACTACCTGCATTCAGCTTGGTAATGAGCATCGAAGTGATTGGATCATTTGTTGTATTATAAGAAAATGCATCATTCCCATTAGGTCGAAGAGGCAAATCCCAAAACCAACGAGATGGACCATTCGTTAAGGTAAGGTTTACGAGTTTTTTATCTAGATATCCTGATTCATCTCCAGCTGCGAGAGCATTCGCTCTTCCGAAAACACCCATCAAAACATTAGTGAGAAACATTTCTAATGGCGACGCCATGAGAATACCAGTTCCAACACTTTGAATTGATTTTAATAAAAAGTTCCTACGATCCATTTCATTTTTTTTATTTTCGTTACTCATATATTAAATTCCTGCATCCGGATGAATGAACGTTTCTGAACTAATAATACTTTTAATCAGTAGTCGGAGTGACTGTTGTTGTTTTAATTGTTGGCCCAGATTAATCACTTGGTTACGAGCATTCATTTTACCAATACTCAAAACAGGAGCATTGAATGGATCCTCTAAATCTGATAAATCAGCATCAATTCCTGTTAAAAAACGATAATATCGTTTAGCAGTACAAGCATAAAAATCGTTACTGAGGATAATTTTTTGTCCTAAATCTGCTAAACTCGATACAGATTCATTCACTAAGGTTCCATCGTAACTTCGATAATGTAATGATCCTTCTGCTGGGCGTTTTGAAAAATCGGCATCCTCTTCCATTTCAGGATAAGGAGTAGAAGGAAAAGTGCCAGAACCTGCAACTTTAGTATAAAATTGCACATCGGCAGGATCATTATTATTACGAAATACGGAAGCATTTCGAACATCACGAATAGTTCCAGCCATATAATCCAAACTTGCATGGCATTGCATACAAGAAATACCTTTACGATATGAAAGAGTAGAATCTATTTTTACATAAGTAAGTACGTCAGAAGAGCGTAATGATGGAAGAGATCTGCATAATAAATCACTCATCAGGTTTTTTGACCAAGCTCGATAGGATGTTACTCCTCCAGTCACTGGTCCGGGTTTATTATTATTACCGATAAGATAAGCCTGGGTACCGATCACTCCAGAACCAAAATGCTCATTCACATTTCTATTTAATGAGAAGGAATCTTGAGTGGGAGGATGAGTCACTATATTTAGTCTGGATTCAGGAGCAATTCCAATAAAGTTTCCAGTTGGAACGTAAGTGATACTCCACGGTAAAGCTGCAACAGTAACAGCCCCAGAATCATCCGTGGTTTGATTACCTTGAAAAACTACGTTTAAGGTTTTATTGATTCCAGTTACGCTAAATGTTCTATTAGCAAAGGATGAAAATCGAACGCTTTTCAAGCCAAAAGACCTAGTTAAAGTATTTGAAAATGGCTCATTTGGTTTAAAAAGTGAGTACAAAAAATGATAAGCAGGTTCATTTGCATCAATCACATCTGCTACGGCAAGATCATTTGATGGAAATTTTGAAAAATATTCTTTCACCTCGAACTGACTACGATGAAATTCTAAAAAACTGGATAAAACTTTAGTCCCAATAGGATCATAAACTCCAGCGCTTTGTGATATTTTTCCAGTTGAATCCAATGTTCCTTTATCAAAAATTCGCATACAAGCATCAGTACCAGTAAGGGTGCCTGCAGCAACTTGTATCCATAATGGATTAGTTTTTAAAATTCTTTCTTTCACAAAAAGCGCATAACACTTTTCAAGCCGCTTAATTTCATTGGCAGAAGAATTGGTGGTAACACCAAAAAGTGATAACACCAGTCCAACACAAAAAAACTTCATGATTTTAAATGCTCCAGAACTCATCATCAATTTCTTTTCGGTAGTTTGAATGATTTTTTTCACTAGTATTTTGACTATTTTTTTACCTATCATTACCAAGTGTGTCTGATCAGACACACTTTTTTTAGGTGAGATGAATCGGTTGGCTCGATTAAACTCATGTCGGCCATCATGGCCCTCGCCCCTCGAAACAAACCAGTCTTTCTTTAAAATCAAATTTGGCAAAATCGAGCAAGATGAGTGAGCGATGCGTACACAGAAGTACGCTTTAGCGAACGAATTCGTAGTGAGATAACGCCAAATTGGATTTAAAAGAAAAAATGGTTGGCTCGACAGAACTCGAATCTGCGACCTCGTCCATGTCAAGGACGCGCTCTAACCAACTGAGCTACGAGCCACCAATTGATACCCGACAAATTTAAATTTTGTCGCATGGTATTAGAGCTTAAAGCTAACGAATGCGCTTAGATCAGTCAAGTGGTTTAGATGATTGCAGAAACATCAAAAAATGGCTAAAAACACCGCAACAAACAAAGACGCATATGCGTCAAAGGGGGAATGATGAAAAATAAAGCACTGATTTTCGGTCTGACTTTTTTTCTGTTCAATGTTGCTAACACTCAGGCACAAACCCCTCACCATAGCGATGATCAAGATCCAAACTTTCAAATCGCAAAAACTTCCAATCAGCTTCTTTCCATTGAAGAGGTTTTAGTCCCAGAAGATGAAATGGAAAGTATTGCACCGAGTGAAAAATCGCTTTCTATCAATGAAATGTTTCAGCAAGGCATCAACCCAATGGCCATTGCGGATATTATTTTAAAATTGTGGGACATCATCAAAGAAGGCAAGCCTGTGGTGAATGTAAACTACCAAATCGCAAAAGCACTTCCCATCATTTCAGATGGTAATTGGCAAAAGCTAGTAGGATGGAAATCCGAAAGAGTTGCAACCTACGGCTTCACAGCAACAAACCTTTGGGGTGTAAAAACCATTGATATGCAATATCAAGTGAAAATGAGATACGGCGGAAGCATGGACTGCAAAGGTAAATACATTGCCCATGCCTATGCAAAACCAACAAGGGTTTCAGTTAGCTGGGGCTACAATCTTGACGTCTCTGTTTCGATTCCCAGCATCGTAAATCTTGGTTCAGAAGATGATCCATTAGCTGCGATCAATATGGATGTTACCTACAAAATTTCAACCATGATGAAAGACTACACTGAATCAAAGAGCTTTGAATTTCATGGAGATGGCGAATTAAAATCAGATGGTCATACGATCTTTGAAGCAGACAGTCGCTAATTTGACACTTTTCCTAAATTAAAAATATGAGTAACGCCCCAAGTTTTGAATGAAACTGGGGCGTTTCCTGTTAAACTTGTTTCATGAGCGAAAATAAACCTGAAACTACAGCAGCAACTCCATCAGCATTTACACCCATTGATCAACACTTGTTTGAATCACGCACCGTATTTGTAAGCGGCGAAGTGAATTCAGAACTTGCTGTAAAAGTGAATCGTCAGTTGCTTGCTCTTGAAAGAGTAAATCCAAATGCACCGATCGTTCTTTGGATTGATTCTCCGGGCGGAGAAGTTTATTCAGGTTTTTCTATTTATGATACAGCACAATTTATAGCTCCAAAAGTAATCACACTCGTTTCAGGATTAGCCGCTAGCATGGGATCAGTAATCGCTCTTGCTGCTGATAAAGCAGATCGTTTTGCATTTCCAAATGCAAAACTATTAATTCATCAACCCCTCATTGGTGGTGCGATTCGTGGCCAAGCATCCGATCTAGAGATTCACGCAAAAGACATCATTGAGCTCAAAAAGAAAATGCATCGCTTATACGCTGAACGCACAGGTTTCCCTGTTGATCGATTTGTAGATCTTATGGAGCGCGATCGTTGGGTTGATCCTAAAGAAGCAATTGAACTTGGATTGATCTCGAAAATCATCAACAGCCGCAAAGAATTAGACGCGATTTTAAAATCTAATCTTTAATTTAAATTAAATCAGTTTAGGCTTTTCATACACCCCATCATCAATTGACAACATTGATCATTTAATACATAATTCGCGTGTATGAAATCCAAATCCATTCACACACTTCGTATGTGCTATAGCGTAATCGCGCTTTGGATTTCTATATTTTCTCCTCCTTCATACGCACAATCAACGGAAACCATCCTCGTACCTACACCCACTCCAATTCCAACTGGTTTTATTCCTAAGTTATGGCAAGAGGATTTTTATCAATCAATCATGAGTCGTGTGGATGAACTGGAGTATCGCTTTACCAATGCATTATTTGATGGTGGAACCAGTATTGATCTTTTTAAAACCGATTTAAATAATAAAAATGATATTTCAGCTGCGGTGACTCGAGACATTTTCAATAATTTTGATCTCATGAATACTTGGACAGTGATTGATCGATTTAAAATAAAATTAGATACCAGTATTTATGGTTATGGAATTCAGAATGAAAATATCTCTTTTCCATTTTTGAATGTAAATTTTGGGGCTAGTGGAATTCTCGAATTAAGAGACATGCGCCAAATGAGTCCACAACAAGTACAAAAACTAAGCCACGATGAAGAGAAACTTGCAGAAATTAAAAATGAAGATATCCAAGAACTCAATCCATATCTCAACGCAAGTCCGCTGGATTCACCCATCAAAGTAAAATTTAAAGACATTCTAAATCCAGTTAAAATTCCTCTGAAAATTCCATTTTCAAGAGGAGATCTCAGGCACATGACCACGGGTGAAGTGATTAGCTATAATTTAACTGGAATTGTAGGATTTGGTGGAAGTTTAGGATGGAAAATTATTCCGAATGAGGTGTTGAGTGCAGGAGCTACCCTCTCAGTTGAAACACATTTAAAAGGTGAATTTCAAATTTCAGTCATGAAAGAAAGCGATCGTTACGCAAAAGTTCGAATCAGTAAAATTTTCGGAAATGGTCAAAGTGTTGAACTCAAAGCTGGTGCAGAACTTTACCATTTCTATAATGGTTTTTTCTCTTTTGAAAAAAAACCGATCAGTATTCATTTAGGTCAACTCAGCACCAGCATTGTACCCTTTGATTTTAAAGTCTCCAGAGAACAAGATCAAGAAGTGGATGTGGGATATCGTTATGATTTGGATTCTCAAGAAGGTAAAGATGCTTACCATAAAGCAATGCTTGGATCATTTGTTCAATCTGAAAACTCAGCAAAAGAAGAAATAATATCAAGCAACCCTTCTGTTATTAAATTATTTACCAGATCTAGTAATAAAAATTTAAACAGCAGATCTTTTGGGATCAATCTCAGCTTAATATTCAATTCAAATAGTACTAGATCCACTCAAGGTTTAAGCACCATTATTAATCTACCCGATGGAACGAATCACATATTTAAAAGTGTAGAAGAAAACTCTAGCAACAGTAGTTTTATCAATGGAAATAATGAAAAAAAATCACAAAAAATGAGTGTGATTGTAGATCATGAAGGTTTTATTGCAAAAAAAGAAGGTTCAATCTTAATCATCGCTGAAAATATGATCGATGATACTTCCAGTAGAGCAAAAGAAATCAATGGCTACACCAGGGATGTGGAAGACACTCTTCAGGAAAAAGGAATTTTTCCGATTTTACCCGAATTTGTACCCAACGAAGATCACCCCAACAGAACTAAAAAAGCGTTTTACGGGCACAGTTCTTTTTACTACGGATTTTCAATTCAAGAAAAAGGGATCGAATCATTTTTAGCTACAGATATAAAGCAAGTGATCACAAATGCAGAAATGTTAGGTGTGAAATTTGATCAAAAATCATTTTTAAAAGCTAGAACTGCCTATCTTAATAGAGATCCAGACCTACTTTATGAAGCATTGAATAAACTTTTTGATGATCGTAAAAATGTAAAATTACTTTCTACCTTACTCATTAAAGATTTGGATCCTTCGAAATATGAAAAGTTTTTAGTGGCGCAGAACCTTTCATTTGGTAATATTCAAAATCGTGGACATCATATTCTATCCGTAGAGCAACGTTTACAAAGCACTGAAGTTGAAATGGGCATTGGAAGCGATACTTATAGAACCGTAGCTGATCCTTTAGCCGTAGTGGATCAATTAAAAACTGAAATTGGAACAGATCGTAAAATTCAGATTCATTTTAACCTGAGTAAAACACCAGAATTTCTATACTTTAGAATGAATCCCCTCACTCATCGTCATCACCGTAAAAATGCGACTGAGCTCATTGTTTATAATCGAGATCAAAAATTTAAAATTGGAAGAAATACGATTACTCTAGATCCAATCTCTGTTGATGAATTGAGTCACAAACTCACTTCAAAACTGGATTCAAATGAAGCTGTCATTTTTACCATGGGATTTAGTCAAAGCGGTTCAAAGTGGGGATTTGGATCTTCCACACAATTTATCACTACTCCCATTTATAAAAATGATTCGTTAAATAAAAACTAAATCATCAAATCAATTTGCTAAAAGAAATGGCATTGAATCATCATCGGGCTCAAACTCTTCCCGACTGGAAGTGATTTCAACATTGAAAACTAAATCTTGTCCTGCCAGAGGATGATTTCCATCCAAAGATACCGTTTTCGAAGAACAAGAAGATACACGATAATCTCTAGGCGATTTATCACTTAGAAATTTACCCTGAACTGCATCCCCTAATTTTAATTGTTTACCTCGAGACAGTTTAGAACGAGGAATATCCACCACTAAATTCGGATCATAAAAACCATAAGCTTGATCAGCGGTTAGCGTAATTTCTCGTTTTTCACCCTTTTTTAAGGTTTTTAAGGCATCAGCAAATCCCGGAAGCATCGAAACTACTCCCGGTTGAGGATTAGTAATTACATCTTGGTTAAAAGAAGAACTGATGAACTGACCAAGATTATTTTTTAATACACAATGGAACGATACGATCTGGACTTTCATATAGAATCCTTTCATATCAGACATTAAAAATTTTTAAACTAGATCAAAACTTAACTCGTGCAGAATACACTAAAGAGAACAGGTACCTCTAAATTGTATCAAGACTGGATTAAAAGTAAATGAACTTTTGGATTAAAAATTGCATCATTTTGACACGGTGGCAACATCTTGAAAACCTTAGGTTTTAAGTTTCTACACCTTTCATTTAAAAAGGAGTATAATTTAATAGTGAACAAAAGATCACTTAAGGAGGATCTAAATGAACATCAAGGTAACTTATAAGCATCTAGAATCAACACCTGCTCTCGATGAAATGACCCATAGAAAATCAGAGAAATTAAAAAAATATTTTGATGGGAAATTAAACCTAAGTTGGAGTTACACCGTAGAAAAACAACAACACATTGCTCACTGCCACCTCACTGGAAATCATATGGATTTTTTTGCAGAGGCAACCACTAGCTCTATATACAGTTCGATCGATGAAGTGGTTTTAGCTCTTGAAAAACAAGTGCGCAAAAATAAAGAGATGCTTAAAAACCATCACTATAAAAAAGTATCTCAGGTTGCCTGAGCGCTTTTAACAATCGTTTTAAAATTTTATTTAAATACTAAGGCGTGGATGAAGAATCCGCGCCTTTTTTTATATTTTAATCTTCCGCAATAATTCGATTGCTTCCACGCAAGCCAAAGTCGCTTCTCTGCCTTTGTTATGAGCTGCTTGCTCCCCACTGGATCTAGAACGCACTACCGCTTGCTCTTGGGTGTAAGTAGTGATGATCCCAAATGCAATGGGTACACCAGTATTCAGGGAAGCTTGTTGAATTCCCATCGTTGCACCTAAACTAATAAACTCAAAATGTGCAGTATCACCCTTGATCACGCAACCCAGACAAACCACTCCATCATATTTTTTACTTTGAGCAAGCGTTTGAGCAATGAGTGGAATTTCAAATGCTCCGGGCGCATCAAAAAATGTACTGTGATGAATACTTAATTCAGCGAGTGTTGATTTCACCCCTTCTCGCAATCCACCCGTCACTTCTTCATTAAATCGACTCGTAACGACTGCAATTTTATAATCTGAATAATTGCCCTGAAGATGCGAACCATGAGTAACATGTGAACTCATGCATTGTTCTCACGATTGGGTGCAAGTAAATGATGAAATTTATCCCGCTTAGTTTGAAGGTATTTTGTATTTTCAGGATTCCAAATCATTTCTAATGGAATGCGCTCGATCACTGAAATACCAAAACTCGATAGTTCTTCAATTTTTTCAGGATTATTCGTGAGGAGGCGAATGGATTGAAGTCCCATCATTTGAAGAATTTTAGCGGCTTCATGATAATGGCGTTGATCGGGATGAAATCCCAATTCCACATTGGCTTCCATCGTATCTTTACCTTGATCCTGAAGTGCGTAAGTTTGAATCTTATTCCAAAATCCTATACCACGACCTTCTTGATTTTTCAGATAGATGACTACACCACCATCTGGATTTTTCGAGATCAATTCCATGGATTTCTGAAGCTGATCACCACAATCACAACGGAGTGAGCCTAAAGCATCACCCGTTAAACACTCGGAATGAATTCGAACTAAGGGTTCATTCCCCATTTTTTTAGTAAATACCACTGAGTGTTCGGCTTGAGTAAATGGATTACGATAACTTTGAATTAAAAAATCATGATTTCCATTCACTGCATATTTGTTTGGAAATTTAGCAGTTCCACTGGCAGCCAACCAATTCTCTGAGTTGTTACGAAACGCAGTCATCTCTTCAATCGTCACGATTGGAATGGAATAAGTTTTAGCAAATTCTTGAAGATCGGATTTACGGGCCATGGATCCATCTTCATTCATGATTTCACAAATCACGGCTGCAGGTATCAATCCCGCCATTTTACAAAGTTCTATCGAGCCTTCTGTATGACCCGCTCTTTCTAAAACCCCACCCGGAACTGCACGGAGTGGAAAAATGTGTCCTGGTGCAATCACATCCTTACGTGTTGAATTTGGATCGGAGGCAACACGAATCGTGTGTGCGCGGTCTTGAGCAGAAATTCCAGTAGTGATTCCATGAGCAGCTTCAATAGATACTGTGAATGCAGTTTTACGTTCTGTTTGATTGTCTTGCACCATGGGTGCGAGTCCGAGGCGTTCTACTTGTTCAGATTCAAGCGCCAAGCAAACTAAGCCACAAGCTTTACGGATTAAAAAATTTATTTTTTCGGGAGTGGCAAACTGAGCAGCTAAAACTAGATCGCCTTCATTTTCTCGATCTTCGCTATCAATCAAAATCACCATCTCGCCCTTTTGAAGAGCTTCGATTGCGGCCTTAAGACGAGGGGTGAACGCTGAAGTTTTCTGCATACTTAGCTAATATATCTACCTCAATATTCATGAGTTCGCCAAGTTTTATATCGGGCAGCGCAGTATGATCCCAAGTGTGAGGAATGATTTGAAAGTGAAGTTTGTTTCCATTGATTTCATGAATCGTAAGCGAAATTCCATCCAGTGAAATGGAACCTTTTTTTACACAGTATTTCCTGAGACTTGGATCTTGAAGCTCCACTACCAAATCATAGAAATTAGCATTTGACGCGTTGGGCATCAATAAGGTGTCAGACACCTTTAGGAAAGCAGTTCCATCCACGTGCCCCTGAACCCAATGCCCTGACAATCGATCTCCCATGCGCAGAGAACGCTCCAAATTGATCAGTGAGCCGGTTTTCAAGCGGCTCAGGGCAGTGCGCTTCACTGTTTCTGGAGCCAAATCGAAGGTCATGTATTGGTCTGTAAAACTTGTTACCGTAAGACAAACTCCATTGTTGGCAATGCTCTCCCCTAACTCAATTGGATCATCAACACTAAAAGGCATACTCACCTTCAGGGTAAATGATTCTGGAGAAGTGGCTTCCAGAGAAATTACTTTTGCTACGTGTTTAATGATTCCAGTAAACATTAAAATCCTTTGATCCCTTCAATCGGGGTTAAGAGCGATGCCTTTTTTGCAGGAAAATAAGAGGCGATGAGAACAATCGCAAAGGAGACGAGCGGCACACCAATAAAATATTCCCACTCAAAGGAAACAGGCATCGTGCGATCGTAATAAACATCGGGAAGAGTGATGATTTCAAAATTTCTCAGTAACAAACAAACCACGAGCGCCACACCCGAGCCCCAAGCAACCCCCAAGCCACCGATTAAAATTCCCTTGGTCACAAATATTTTAGAAATATCTTTTGCAGTGGATCCCATCACTCGAAGGATCGTGACGTCTTTTAACTTTTCTTGCACCATGAGTGTGAGCGTAGAAACAATATTTAAACTCGCAATCATTACCGTGAATAATAAAATCATGAACATTGCAATTCGCTCGAGTTTCATCGAAGCAAATAAGCTGGAGTTGAGATCATACCAATCTTTCATGATCAGATCAGGTATCTGCGGTTGATACTGATGAACAAAGTGTTCTGATTCGCCAGCATCTTTCAAGGTAACTTCCACTTCGGTTACCACTGATTTACGGCGTAGAAAACTTTCCATGTTGGCCATGGGTGTGTAAACCAAATGCATTTCTTGATCGGGAGAACCGAATTGATAAATCCCCTCCACCACAAAACGTTTCATGCGGGGAATATTTGAAAAAGGACCATCCATCATGGAAGGACTAATTGCCGTAATCAGATCTCCGGGAATGAGTCCCATGTCATCGGCCAATTCTTTGCCGATAAAAATACCAGAAATGCGTTGCCCATCTCCATCATCCCGATCGACTAACATTTGTGGAAGTGCTTTTTCACTCATTTTTTTGGTGATGGATTCAAGTTTAGAATCAGAAACACCTTTCAATAGCACCCCAGAAATTTTTGTTCCGCTTCGTAAAATAATTTCACTTGATAACATGGGTGAAAACGTAGCCACCGAAGGGTTGGTGAGCATGGAAGCAAATGCGGGATGAGATTGCAATTCCGACATCGGAATCATCCCGAAATCAAAACCCGGAAAAGTAGCCTTGGGTTGCATCAACACATGGAGATCCGTAGAAATTAACTTATCTCGTAATTGAAGTTCAAAACCTTTCATCACGGATAAAACGACAATGATCGCCGCCACTCCTAATCCGATTCCCCCCATGGATAAGGATGTACTCATGCTTAAGAACCGACTGTTCTTTTTAGCCTTGAGATACCTGCGCGCAATCCATGTGATCCAGTTCATTCATTCACCTTCATGCGTAGAACTTACCACGAGCTGCAACTTTTTTTAACGCTTCCGATGGTGTGAATCGCATTCCGTATTTTTTAGAGAGTTCTTCTAAACGAGTCACAATTTTTGCTACTCCATAAGCATCTGCAAATCGAAGGAGTCCACCGCGAAATGGAGGAAAACCCGTTCCCATGATCATGCCTAGATCCACGTCTTGGGGAGTTTCTACTACTTTTTCTTCTAAACAACGTGCTGCTTCGTTCACCATACTGAATACACAACGATCTACAATTTCTTCAGCGGTAATTTTATTCTTTTCAGGATTCACGCCTAAGATTTGATAAATGTTTGGATCCAGTTGTTTATCTTTTTTATCCTTACCAGAATAAAGATAAAATCCAGCTCCCGTTTTTTTACCTAATCGTTTTTGTTCTAGGAGTTTAGAAAAAGTATTCGGAGTACTCATGCGTTCACCGAATGCATCGTGAAGAATGTGTCCTACTTTATCGCCTACATCTAAGCCTACTTCATCAATCAACTCAATCGGGCCCATAGGCATTCCGAACTCGAGCATTGCTGGATCCATCTCTTCAATGCGCACCCCTTCAGAAACCATCACTGCGGCTTCCGTTAAGTATGGCATGAGTAAACGATTCACGAGGAAACCTGGAGAATCTTTGACTACGATTGGCGTTTTACCAATTTGTTTACTGAATTGAAAAATCTGAGAAACGGCAAGATCAGATGATTTTTCACCGCGGATCACTTCGACTAGTGGCATGCGATGTACGGGATTAAAAAAATGCATTCCTGCAAAACGTTCAGGTTTGGCCATCACACTTTGCATTTTAGTCACGGATAAGGAAGAGGTGTTCGTTGCAATCACGCAATCATCTTGAAGGAAATTTTCTAGTTCCTTCAAAACTGCTTGCTTCAATTCCATTTTTTCAATCACTGCTTCAATCACCACTTCTGAGCCCTTAAAACCATCATAAGTAGTAGTGGGAGCAATGCGGTTTAATTTTTGTTCAAACTGACGGTGAGTGATCGATTTACGTTTCAATGATTTTTTAAAAAGGGCGAGCGCCGATTGAATCCCAATCTCTAGTCCGGGAAGACCAATATCTTTCATGATCACTGATACACCTTTATCAGCCAAGAGATGAGCAATACCACCACCCATCACACCCGCACCGAGCACAGCTCCAGAAGCGATTTTTTTAGTCTCTGCAGTTTTACCATCAGTGAGACCATTTGCTTTTTTGATTCCTTCAGTAAGAAAGAATAGTTGAATGCAGGCTTTGGAAACATCGGTAGCGGCCATTTGTCCGAATCCTTTTGCTTCAACGAGCAATACTTGATCGCGTTTTTTACCACGAAAGTTTGCTTGATATCCGGTACCGATTTCTTCAATCACGCGAATTGCTTCCATGGGAGCTGGATACTTTCCTTTTGTTTTAGAAAGAACCCCTTCTCGTGCTTTTTTGAAAACCACAGAACGTCCGATTGGATTATTTTCAAGCATGGCGCCTACTACACCACCCATGCCACCCAATTTTGGTTCTTTAGCAATGCGTTCGCGTTTTTTTAATTTAGAAAGATTTGAATTCACCCAAGTGAAAACGGATTCTTCAAAGTTTTCCTTTTGGATGCAGGCATCGGCGAGTCCGGCTTTGTAGGCTTTTTCTCCGGTAAGAGTTTTACCCGATAAAATCAAATCAAAAGCTTGAGCGATCCCCACTTTCCATGGCATCCGAACACAACCGCCCATTCCTGGGATGATTCCTAGTAACGTTTCTGGTAATCCAATGCGTGCTGCAGGATCGTTTGACATCACAATAGCAGCGCTTGCGAGTGATAGTTCGCATCCACCACCCATGCAAGTTCCATTGATTGCCACCACGGTTGCCATCGGAAGATCTTCCCATTGATTGAGGAGATCTTGACCGGCTCTGGCTAGCTCGGTTGCTTCTTCAGCATTTTTTGCAGATTGGATGAGTTGAATATCAGCACCAGCAATGAAGTTACCTGGTTTTTTTGAAAATAAAATTACCGCATCTAAATCAGTGCGTGTTTTTAGGGTGTCGATGAGTTCTTTAAATTCACTCATCACTTCGCGATTAAACTTATTTACCTTTTCACCTAAAAGATCAAAATAAACGTAGCCGATGTTGTTTCTTGCATTGATCGTAAAATGTTTCATATACAAAACAGTTTAAGATGCTTCAGCCTGTTTAGGCAAAATTAAAAGTAAACGCCCACACCCACTGAACCGGTATAAGAAGCGCTGTGACTCAGAGAATCACCCGCTTGATTTCTGTTTGCTTCAAGTATGGAAGTATTTTTTATAGAAGTAGTGCTGCTGGATAAGATCCCATTGAACTTAAATGCCGCTGTAGCAACCACTCCACGAGTGATGGCAATCTCAGCACCCAGTTGTCCCAGACCCTGCAATTGCTTAATTTTATAATCATCCATTAAACCCATCATGCTGACATATGTAGGTGCGTAATTTAAAGTTGAGTTAGCAAAAGCCACACCTCCGCCAATAAACGGACGGAATCGAGATTCACGACCTAAGAAGAATAATTTTGCTCCCGCATCGAAGGCACTTTGCTTAAGTGCAAAAACATCGCTTGAAGTAGATCCAACCAGTGAATTAAGAGTGGTTGAAGTGTTCATTAATGAATAAGTATAACCACCTTCAATCATTAAATTATCTGATACCAGTACACCCACTCTTCCACCAAAAGCATATTGAGCAGCTACATCCACTGTTCCGTTGCCATAAATGGAAGTGAGTCCGGCGATGGGAGAGATGAATAATTTGTAAGCAGGTTTTTCTACGGTTTCCACCCCGAAAGTATTTCGAGAGGTACTAATTTTAGTGATGCTCGATGAGGTTGCTGCAGAAGAACGAACGGGTGCAATCTCCTGATCCTCATTCAGATCCTGCACAGTCGAATTTGCAAGATCTGCCTTTTCGTCATTAATGGATGCAGGAATTTCTTCAACTTCGGGTGATGGATTGGAATAACCCAGATCCCAAGATTCAGCATGTGCCAATCCCGAGTGAGCAATGGAAATAGAAATGAATGCTATAAAGACCCCAAAAAATTGAACCATATCGAACCCCTTGGCTGGGGTTTTACCACGATTATAACGCAATGCAAGCAAAATATAATGCGGCGCTTAAACTTCAAATAAATCAGCAATCTCAAAACCTTGCTGTTTTTTAAATTTTTGCCTGAATAAGTCAGATATACGCACATACATGCTTAACTCACCCAACTCTGGGTTCACTGCTGGCGAAATCAACCAAGTACCAGGATGACTTGCATCCACGTAGTTTTTCAACTCACCCCATTCATAATGAGATTGGTTTTCAGGAACAATCTTCACCATAGAATCATCAAAATTTTCATCAAAAAAATAAGGACGAATGACTTTCAACATTTTCTCAATCAATAAAGGCTCTTCAGGCAATAATGTTCGGAGATGAAGAGTTTCATCTAAAAATAGTAATTCAATCAAGGGAGAACTCCCCTCCACAAACAACATTCGATTCGAAGCTCCAGTGGGTAACTTTTTCAAAGGAAGGGTGATCTCAAATCTTTTTCTAAAAACCTTTGCTCTAGTCAGGTCCATTTCAATCGTCAGTTCAGAAGCCGGAAGCTCTGAGTTTGAACTCAAAACAATCACTCCTAATCTTTTAAGATGCGCACTCGCTTGATCTTGTAATTGATTGGAACTCATTTCAAAATAGTTCAACTGATGAACACTTTTTAGTAGCTCTTCGTTACTTGAACCAAAAACAGTAGGATAATCTGAACCCTTTGAATAGAAGGTTAATCCACGCATTAACTCAGGATCACTTTGAATACTGGAACAAAATAAAAAGTCTTTTTTTGTAAATTCAAAATCATTAAAGATCCCAAATCTAGCTTTTCTAGTTAAAATTTGAATCGGGTGAAGATCACGATTTATTTTAAAATCAGTTAAACCTAAAAAAGAAATCACTGCCTCAGGAATCATTTCCCAGGAATGAAAATCAATTCCAGGAAGGATTGCCACACTCTTACCTTTTGATTTTAATAGAGCTGCAGCCCAATAAAATGCAGGATGAGATCCTTTAAAAAGGAAATCTATTTTATCTGAGCTCATTTTAAAACCGTTCTGATCATTTGATGAATCATTTCTAATTTAAGCTTAAGTGAAAAATCTTTAATTTGCGAAGAGGTTTCTACCCATTTTTGAATATTTTCAGGAGTTTCACAAATCGTTAAAACATGCTTTTGAATCAACTCCTTCGTTTCAAAAAACTTTTCTACATTCTTTGGCCCTGAAGCAACTGGAATAGAATACACTGAAGGCTCTAAAGTTGAATGGATACCTTCACCAAAACCACCCCCCACCCATGCACGATCAGCGATAGAATAAAGTTCCACCAGCAAGCCCATTTCATTGACTAAGATACAATTCGGATAGGGTGAGAACACAGATGGATCAGGCGATTCTTTCAATGAATGGGGAACTACCCACACGGTGCCAGGATAATTCTCAATCGCTCGGGAAAGAAATTCCATGTCTTCCTTCCATGCACTACCAATCACCCAGTAAGGTTTTGGTGAATGGATGTGTTTCAGTCGCCATTTTTGAAAAGCCTCATGGCGGTTGGCATTTTCAGATCGATGAAACACTCTTAACCATCGTGGATCTACTCCCAAAATGCATTCAGAATCTGGAAATAAAGTTTGAAGCTGGGGAATCGATTCCTGTTCCAGAACAAAAAATCTAAGTTTTGGTAAAGCAATACCAAAAGATTTTAAAATCCGTTTAACCCAAAGCAATGAACTTCTTGGACTTGCACAGATTACAGAAATTTTTATTTTTAAAAGGCTAGCAGCCTTCCATAAGCCTGGCCAAGCTTCATACTTAGAGGTGATTACCTCAGACACACCAAAATGCTGGAGCATCTCTTGCCATTCACCCTCATAAGGCGAAAAACCTCGATACAAGAGTTGTGACGGTAATTTTTTGAGCCAAGACTCCGCAGATTTTGAAAAGATGGAAACTCCCGCACTTCGACCTTCACTCACTGCGGCCTCAATGATTGGAATTAGAATTTCGAGTTCACCTGAACTTGCTGCATGAAACCAAATAGTGTTTTTCACCTTGGCTGGAGAATTATTTTTCCAATCACTGTTTCTTCGAATCAATAACCTGGTCACCAGAGTGTATAATTTAAATCTCATCACTCACCTGATCGACAATAATGCGTTTTAAACAGGCATAAGGTTCACCCAGTCGATAACAGATTCGGCCATCTTTTGAACAAGGCGAACAAAACACATCAGCAGTAACGGATGAACTATTTTCTTTCCAAGGCCCAAATCCGAGATCAGGCCGAGTCGGTCCAAAAATCATGATGGCTCTAGTGCCCACTGCCTCAGCATAATGAGCAAGACCAGTATCGCTTCCCACATAAAAAGCAGAATTTTGAATGATCAAACCAGTGATGGCAAAATCATTTTCATTTAAAATTGAACGATGATTGATCTGATGCTCTTCTAATTTCGCAATGAGTGAAACAGCGCTTTGATCATTTTCACGACCCAGCACTACTGGAATCAATCCACTCTTTAAAAACTCTTTTTTTGATAACTCAAAATAAGAATCAGATCCCCACTCCTTTGATTTCCAACGTGAAGATGGCATCACCACAAAAAACTTCTGACTCTCCAATTGATATTTATTTAAAGAATCTTGAGCATTCAACACTTGAAATAACATGGAAGGGTGTTTCAACTCGTGATCAGACTGAGTGATTTGAACAGCCAGCCGCGCAAACCGTTTCCAAAGAGGCGTTGGTCTTAAAAATTTTGGCCAAACCTTTTTAAAAAAAAGGTATCCATAAAAATTAAACCGTTGTTTTGAAATTTTTTTCCAAGGAATCCAAATACCCCGAGATACATCAAACCAATGAAATAAATAGCGAGCTAACTGACTTCTCATCGTGACATGGAGATCAACCCTGGCATCGTAATCTTGGTGGGAGATTTTTTGAATTAATTGCACCCAACCCCAAAAGCCTGATTTTTTATCAAACTCGATGAGGTGACGAATCCTCGGGTGTCCTTTTAATACGAAAGCAAATTCTTTAGAAATAATCCAATCTACTGTAGTGCTTGTGGGTATGGATTCTAAAAATGAAGTGGATAAAATCACATCTCCCAAACTACTCATTCGAATCACCAGAAGCTTCATTGTGGGAGCTCCATTCGTTTCAAATCAATATTTCCACTTTCAGAAGAGATCAATATACTTGTTTTTTC
Source organism: Bdellovibrionales bacterium (assembly GCA_947372355.1). Classification (GTDB taxonomy): domain Bacteria; phylum Bdellovibrionota; class UBA1018; order UBA1018; family CAIMNF01; genus CAIMNF01. The sequence continues at coordinate 23,198 of CANBTI010000011.1, forward strand.
TTTTGAACCAATTTTACCAAAGATTCGCCCCTTCAACTCAGGGCCATAAAGCATTTCCATTTTTTTCTTATCTTTTTGAATTGAAAAATCGGTCAACACCTCACCCTTAATGCTTTGTAGATTCACATCACCTGAAAAATCATGCGGTAAGGTAAGCGAAATATCTCCCGATTGATTTTTTAATTCCACCTGGTTTTTAATCTGTGTCGTCAATACCTTAATACTTCCGGTTTTACTTTGTATATCCAGATCACCATCAAAATCTTCGAGCTTAATTTTTCCAGATTCAGTTTGCACTTGAAAAGAGCCATGGTTTTTTTTGGAAGTCACATCACCACTCTGAGTTCGAATTTGGAAATTGCCCATCACCTCTTCTAAGTTGATTTCACCTTTTTGAGAAAAGATCAGTATTGGTTCAGGAGTTGCTGTTACTTTTTTTAGTTCAACTTTTTGATCACCAACAAGGATACTTCCTGAAAAATCAGAGTCACTCACCGTGAATGAGCAATCCGGACAATTCACACTCATGGGAGAAGTCGAACGGATTTTAGTCAATTCTAGATTATTCTTTTTACCGGTAATATTTATTTTACCTCTCCATTGGGTGAGTCTTAATTTTTTTTCAATTCCCAATAAAGCAGAAAACGGTAAAGACGTGGGCGCTTTAATTTCAAGATCCACTTTAATATTTTTCTTTTGCTGACGAGTGCGAAGCTTGGTGAGCAGATCCGTTCCTTGAGGTGAACCGATTCTCATTTCAATCGCGTTCGGAGTTTCGAGAGAAATGAGGGTGTATTTTTTTAATACTGCTCTTGCATTTTCTTCCGTATCGGCTGAAACCGATTTTTTTAATTTCACTCGAATCAAATCTTGATTCCATCCCTGTATCGATACATCTCCTAATTCGTGCTGAAGGTAGATGGGAACCTGCTTTTTGTAGTGAACATCGATTTCTTCCTCTACAACGAAATTCGTTTCAGCGCTGGCGTGCCCGTAAATTGGAGCTAACAAGATCAACGAAATCCATAGAGAAATTTGAGGAATCACAATACCTTGAGAGTACTGCGTTTTTTGTAATTAAGAAAAAAGATTCATTTTTACTTGCATTAATTACGCGATGCGATATTATCTAAATATGAAGAAAACTTAACGGTTCATTCAGAAGGTTCGAGCGCTAAGGATAGCACTCATGAAGAGGCGATCATTATCCCCGTAATGATCTCTTTGAAAAAGGCAACCCGATCGAAAGGTCGGAGACGCAAAACCAACGGTACTAAGGAACTCTATCCCCGGGTTCTACGTAGGCTGGGCTGCCAAAGGACGACATGTTTTTTAAAGAGGGGTTGGACACTCACAACCCCCTTCTTCGGTTTAGGCGTGAAGCATCAAGATGATGGTTCACGCCTTTTTTATTTGGCCAAAGGAAGCTCTGGCGAGCTGGACTTGGCGACAACAATCATTTGCCACCTCCGCCACTATGTGGCATGGAACATGACATGGCATTCACCGGACTCCTCATCACTGAAATTTTTTATTCCCTCCAGGGCGAAACATCCCTCATTGGAGTGCCATTCGTATTCATTCGTCTTACCGGCTGTAATCTCAGATGCACTTACTGTGATTCCGTATACAGCTTTAAAGGTGGAAAGAAGATGAGTTTTGAAGAAGTAATGGCTGAAGTAAAAAAATACAAAGTGAAGCATGTACTCATGACCGGTGGTGAACCCCTACTCCAACGAAACACTCTTGAATTTATTGATCTCTTAAAAACTGAAGGCTACCAAGTGAGCGTGGAGACTCATGGCGAAGTTTCTGTAGAAGAAGCTTCAAAAAAAGCTCGCATCATCATGGACATCAAAACACCTGGATCTGGAATGAGCCGAGGTGGATACATCAAAAATTTTCCATTTCTAAAACCAACCGACGAAGTGAAATTTGTGATCACCTCCAAGGATGATTATTCATGGGCACGCGATTTAGTGAAAAGTGGAACCATCCCCACAGAAGAAATTTTATTCTCTCCAGCGATGCTTGCTTTAAATTCACCGGGTAAATACGAAGGTATGGAACCTAGAACGCTTGCCGATTTAATTGTTGGCGATCAATTGCCGGTACGCTTTCAGTGGCAACTCCATAAATTACTTTGGGGCGCAGACACTAAGGGTGTTTGATTGGAATTTTTACTTCCCAGCTCAGTCCATTTATTTTTTTAGCTACTCTATTTGGCAACCCACCCGCCTTAAATCCAAATTTATCTAAAACTTGTCTGAGTCTGGCGTTTTTAATTCCCACTCCTACGATACTAACGGATTCAAATTGATGAGGAAAATGTTCAGCATTTTTTTCAATTCCTCGAAACATGGAACCCGCGAATTTATAAAAAGAAGTATTTACACCTTTGGGATTTGCACCCGGCTCTAAATCAGAAATCAGAATGGAATGGATTTCAACGACCAATGATTTTTTATCTGTGTAGAGTAATCCATTGATTTCAAATTGATCATCGTAAAATCTCATGGCCTGTTCTCCGTTTTCAATTCGATAATTTTTTATGGCATCAACCATCTGATAAAACGCAGAGTTTGATTTGGAAAGTGTTCGATCAATCATTTTAGAATGACTAATTTCAGTGAGTTTTTCATAAGCTTTTTTAGAACGAGCATCTTCGGATGAAAATAATCCAGACATTATTTGTTTGATGGAACATGGATCAGCATAACAAGACGAGTGGCCTTGAGTGATTTGAATTAAAAATACAAATATCCAAAAATAGAACTTCACCTCATCTCATCGGCTAAAATTCATCTTTCATAGAGAGTCATGAACTTGACGCGGCTCGTATCTAAAACTTCATGATCTCCATCATAACGAATAGCGCCCCCGTCATCACCCCTTCGCTCCACTTCAGTTAAAGTGAAATCAGGAGATCAACCATGAACACAACTCAAACTCTTGATAAATTGATGACCAAACACCCAACCACCATCGGCTATGAAGACCCAATTCAAAAAGCGAGTGAATTGATGCTGGAGCACCGTTTTCGCCACCTACCGGTAACAGATCAATTGGGTGAAGTGATTGGAATCATCAGCGATCGAGACATCCAAAGAGCCATGGAAACAAGACGCCACGGGATCGAAGTGGAAATGGTGATTGCTCCCCATCGAAAGGTAAAAGACTTCATGAGTTGGCCACCTCACGCCGTATCAGATGACACTGAGTTGGTTGAGGTGGTTAAATTTATGATTCAAGAAAAAGTTTCTGCCGTGTTAGTGAATTCCAAAGTGACAGAAAAAGTACGAGGGATCATCACTACAGAAGACATCTTAAAAGCATTCGTGAAAAACCTAGAAACGATACCGTCTCCACCTGTAGCGATTTTAAATAAACAATAGTTCAATTTCCAGCTGGCCAAAGTTCAGCTGGAGGTCGGAAACCTTGTGATAGGATAGAATTAAATTTAGACTCTTGATCTTTTTGTAAAGATCTTAAGCTTACTGATTTTTCCATCCATGCTTTTTTGGCATTGATATATTCAGCCTTGATGGAGGCATCGAAATCGGCTTTAATTTTTAAGTAAGATTGAACAAAATCCCTACGCTCGGGTCCACTCATGTGTTGTTCGAAAAATTGCCTTCTCTCCTGTTTTTGTTCTTCTCTCCATTTTTTTATTTTTGAATTTTGAGAAGCGGACAATTCTTTGAAAGATAATTTTTCTTGGCGGGCTAGATTTGCTTTTTGATTTGAAAGTGCTTTTTGAAAATCAGAAAGCACTTTCTTTTTATCCGAATCTTTAATGGGTTCAAGAGTGGGTGTAGAAGCTGGAGTTGCACTCGTGCTGAGAACAGTATTCTCAGCAAAAGAGTGCTGACCAAAAGCAAAACCAACAACAAATAGAAACATGAAAAGGATTCGGTTCATTTCTTAGTAGATTACCTGAATTTTCTTAATCTTGAATCCATTTTTATTTAAACTTGAATCACTTTTTAATGCGACCGTTGCTTTTGAACCTACCGCATAATCAGTGACGTAACCCGTAGCGTAAGATCCACTGAGATTTTCGATCTCGTCACCATTTCCATCTTTTACAGAAATTTTATCGTAATTCGCTTCGGTATCAATCATTTCAAAAACGATTCGAACAAATTTTGCGTTCGGTACATTGACATCATAAGAGTATGTTTTATTTTCAACATAAGGATGTGGTGTTTCAGCACTGAAGGCAAAATCTTTCCATAGATTTTCATCCGGTGTATTATCCGCAGGCTCAATGCCATGAATCGCATTATAAACATTCACTCTTCCTCGAGCCACTACTTTTCTAGATAATCCTCGAACCTTATCACTCGAGCGAATTAAAATATCTTTCACCTGAGCAACTGTATAGGAAGGATTAGTGGAAAGGAGCAATGCCGCAATACCGGAAACATGGGGTGTAGCCATGGATGTTCCACTCATGAGCGCATAATCATTTCCTTTTACCGTGGATAAAATTTTAACTCCCGGTGCAGCCACATGAACTTTGGTACGACCATAATTAGAGAAACTTGCTAATTGATCTCTATTGTCAGTAGCCGCAACTGAAATGATATTATCCAGTTGATAACTAGCTGGATAAGAAGCATTTGCATCATTATCATTCCCGTCATTTCCTGCAGCTGCAATGAATAAAATTCCTTTATCACTCGCTAGTTTTATCACATCAAATAGGGATTGAGTGTAGGGTCCTCCGCCCCAGCTATTACTCATGATATTAACTCCCGCTTTTGTTGCGTACTGGATCGCTTGAACTGCTGCCTCCAAGGTTCCACTTCCTTGAGAATTCAAAAATTTTACCGGTAAGATACTCACATTCCAATTCACACCAACAACACCGACTGCATTGTTTCCAACCGCACCGATCGTTCCAGCACAATGAGTTCCGTGATTGTGATCATCCATCCCATTTGCTTTATTATCTGCAAAATTCCAACCATAAACATCGTCAACAAATCCATTGCCATCATTATCAATTCCATCACCAGCAATTTCGGCTGTATTTTTTAGAATATTTGATTGGAGATCTGGATGCGTATAATCCACTCCGGTATCAATGATGGCTACCTTTATGTTTTTACTTCCAGTGATTCCTTCATTCCAAACTGGAACAACATTGATATCTGATCCAGTTTTTCCAACTTGGCCCGCAGCATCTGCTTGACCCGTGTTTTGCATTCCCCAAAGTTGTCCCATTTTATCATCATTCGTAGGTGTGGTTGCAGTAGATGTTTGAACATCGAGCGCATGATAGAGATAATTTGGTTCGGCGTAAGCAACGCGATCATCAGAAGTGATCAGAGTTTGAGCTGATTTTAAATCTTGAGTAACAATCACCGCCCATTGTTGACTAGTTTTAAAATGACGAACTTTAACTGTAGATTTATTTCCAGATTTTTTTTGCAGCTGAAGTGCGATCTCTTCAAATACATTTATGGATTTATTGCTGGGTTCAGCTTTTAATTTAACGACAAACTCACCAGGCACCGACGGAAATTTGATTGATTTTGCAAATGCAAGCGGCGCCAAAAAACACGGCGTTAAACACAACAATACGATCCCAGATATTTTCATGAACGAACCCCTTCTTAGTGTTCTTTCAATTAAAATATGGGCTGATTAATTACACAAGCGTTATTGAATATCTTTTGCGGCTTTTATTCTGAGCGTTGGAGTGACGCGACCAAAAAAACGATTTAGCTCTGGAAACCCTGCAAAAATAAGGGTATTTCGATGCTGGGCAGATTTTTCCAAGAGCAAAGTAATCTCAAGTCTCTCTGCGGCATTGAACCAAATTCCTTCCATTCCTTTTTCATTTTTATGGAGAGATCCAAGCTTCAATTTTAGATGTCTACCTTTTAAAACTTTTTGCTCCTGAACAGATGCCTTCATTGCAAATAATGGCTCTGGATTCCCAATTCCATAGGGTGCAAATTTTTCAATTTCTTCGAGCGCTTTAGGGGTAAAATCTGAAACTGAAAACTCTCCTTCAATTTCATAAGTTTCTTCTTTTTTCGTGGGAGTCAAAGTTGCAATCGCATCATTGTAGGCAACAATAAAACCTTCTAATCCTTCACGAGCCAGGGATAAACCTGCTGCAAACCGATGCCCACCGTAGCCTTTTAAATGATCCTTAGTGATGTGAAGTGCCTCGAGTGCATTATATCCCGCATAGGAACGCACACTGCCCTTTGCAATTCCATCTTCTCTAATGGCGAGAACGATTGCAGGGCGCTTGAAATGATCGGTTACCTTCGAAGCAACAATCCCCACCACTCCTTCATGCCAATTTTCTGATGCTACCACTACTGCATGCGAATATTTACCTTGCTCTATTCCCTGAGTCACTTGCGAGCGCACATCATCCCAAATTTGATTTTGTAATTCTGCACGTGTTTTATTGATCTCTTCTAACTCTTGAGCCAGTTGATTACTCTCGATTGGATCTTTTGAGGTTAAAACTTTCAGTGCAGTTTCAGCAGAACCCATTCTTCCTGAAGCATTGATTCTTGGTCCAATACTAAAACCCAAGGATGATGCATTCATTGTTTTATTTGAAAATCCTGCATAATCACATAAAGCTTTTAACCCTGGTTTTTGAGTGTCTTTCAAAACATCTAGCCCATGCTTTACTAAAATCCGATTATCGCCCACGAGTGGAACCATATCGGCAGCAGTGGCAATCACCACTAAATCAAGAAGGCTTTTCATGTTCGGTAGATCAACGATTCCTGCATCTCGAGCGAGCGATCGAATTCCCAAACAAAGATAAAATCCGAGTGCACATCCACAGAGCTGTTTTAATCCAGATGTATCTCCCTCTTGATGGGGATCAATCACTGCAAATGCTGGCGGCAATCCATGAACAGGATCAATCAAATGATGATCCACGATGATCAACTCAACTCCCAATTCTTGAGCTTTTTTTGCAGCATCAAAATTGGTTATTCCACAATCGACTGTGATGAGTATTTTCACTCCATCCGCGTGGGCCTCTTCCACTGCATTTGGATTTAGCCCATAACCATCTTTGAATCGATCGGGTTGTTTCACGCTAAAATTAAATTTAAGATCACGAAAAAACCACGTGAGTAAAGCCGCACCTGAAGTGCCATCCACATCGTAATCAGTGAAAACTCGAATTCTTTCAGGCACCGCTTTATTCTGAGATTCAAATATTCTGCGTGCTGATTTTTCTAAATTTAAAATCTTAAACGGATGGGTAAGATTTTCTAATCTAGGATTTAAAAATGTTTTTACTTCATCAGCGGTATTCAAACCACGATTCACACAAAACGTAGCAGCTACCAAACTGATACCAGCTTCTTTAGAAAGTGAAAGAGCCGCTTTTTGGAGCGACTCTTCTTTGTTTTTGAAATTCCAAATCATGATCTAAAGCTCACTTGTGAGCTGGATGATGCGATTGAATTTACTCGGCTGTGCAGAGCACAGCAATGTAAATTCGATCGCATAGAACAGCTGCGCTTACTACTATAGTCCAATATGCGCCTCAGGTGAAAGTTTTACTTCACGGCGTTTTTTATGTTTGCCCGCTTTTCTTTGATCATCTTGATAATGACTGAGTACAATCACCATAGAAGAAGCAATGAAAATGGAAGAGTAAGTTCCAACCACTAGTCCAATCATCAAGGTGAAAGCGAATGGCTCAAGAACGTGACCACCAAATGCCCAAAGCATCGCCACACTCACAAAGGTTGCAAGTGAAGTCATGATCGTACGACCCAAGGTTTGATTCACGGATTGATTCACAATGTTTTCAATCGTAGCACTAGGATTCATTTTCATGGTTTCACGAACACGGTCAAAAACGATGATCGTATCATTGTTAGAGTAACCAATGAGGGCAAGTACTGCTGCGAGAACCGTCAAATCGAATTCTTTTTGTGTAATGATGAAAACTCCAAATACGATGATCGCATCATGGAATAACGCCAGTACTGCACCTGGAGCAAAACGGAAGTCAAATCGAATTGCTACATAAATAAGGATGGAAACCAATGCATAAAACATGGCTAAAAATCCATTTTTACGAAGTAGTCCACCCGCAGATGGTCCTACGATATCAGCAGATTTCACTTCAAACTCACTTGGCTTGAGATCAACCAATAATGAGTCTGTCATTTGCTTCACCACTAGATTTAAGTTTTTACCTTCATCTTGCGCACGAATCATGAAAGTACTTTCACTGGTATCACCGATTTGAAGAATCTTTAAACCAGTTAACTTACCTTTTTCAAGTGTGTTACGAAGTTTTGAAGTATCCCAAGTAGAAGGGATTTTAACTTTCACTTCAGCACCACCGGTAAAATCAATACCGTAATTGAGGCCTTTGGTAAAAAAGAGAACAAACGTTCCCAAAATCATCATCACCGAAAGACCAATCCAGATCTTTCTTTTGCCCATGAAATCAATATTCGAATTTGAACTAATAATATTAAACATTTTAGGTTCCTTCCTTAGGATCTATTAAATTGAAAGTGTAGTTGCGTTTTTGTCTTCTTGTTTCTTTAGATAAAGATCAAAGAGAACTCGGCATACAAACACTGCTGTAAATACAGTAGTGATGATCCCTACAATCATAGTCACAGCGAAACCTTTTACTGGTCCGGTTCCGAACATCATGAGAACCACAGCGGCAATCCCGTTTGCAACGTTGGCATCTAAAATTGTTTTAAACGCTTTTCCGAAGCCGGCTTCCACTGCTGAGTGAATGGTTTTACCTAAACGCAATTCTTCACGAATCCGTTCATAGATCACCACGTTTGAATCCACCGCAATCCCCACCGTTAATGCGATCCCCGCGATACCAGGCAATGTAAGTGTAGCTTCAAGCCAAACTAAAATTGCTAAAACGAGAACCACGTTCATGAGAAGTGATGCAACTGCAATCACACCTGAAAAACGGTAGTAAACAGCAGTCAACAAGAACACTGCAAGAATACCAAGCATACTTGCAAATGCGCCCTTTGCTACAGAATCGGCACCTAGAGAAGGACCCACTACCCGTTGTTCCATCAACTCTAACTGAGCTGGGAGTGCACCGGCACGAAGAACGATCGCTAAATCTTTTGAATCGCGTAGGGATTCATCATAATTTCCACGTCCGTTAGTGATCACACCACGCGCACCAATTTTAGAATTGATGTTTGGAGCTGAATGAATCACACCATCGAGAACGATTGCTAAACCTTTTCCAATATTATCTCCCGTTAGTTTTTCAAACATCACTGCACCTTTGGCATTGAGTTCAAAAGCAACTTCCGGACGACGACTTTCTTGATTAAAAGTTACTTGAGCATCTTGAAGATCGTTTCCTGTCACTTCAGCTTTTGATTTGAGCAACATTGGCATTTTAACTTGTCCGTGTTTTTCAAAAGCAATTTCTGAACCTTCAGGAATTTTACCTTTTGCACCTTCGTTGAGTGCTTTTACATATTCAGAAAATTTAGAATCTACCCCGTCCACGAAGTGAACGTTTTTCTCTTTTTCAATATCCGTGATCAATTGAGTGAGATTCACTTTTTGCATGCCATCTGCATCCACAATTTTAAATTCGAGTTTAGCCGTACGACCAATCAAATCTTTTGCGCGATCCACATCCTTAATCCCAGGAAGCTCAACCACTACGCGATCAGTACCTTGAGAAGAGATTTGTGGTTCAGATACCCCAAACTCATCAATACGGTTACGAATCACTTCTATACTTTGATTGAGGGTTTTTTCACGAACGTCATTTCTGAATTCGTTAGATAAACCAAGTTCAATAGAATCATTTTTTTCATCCGTAAAACGGAGATTAGAAAATTCTTTAGCTAGCAAATCTTTCACCACTTGTTTTTGAGGTGCCGCAAATCCAATGATCACGCGTGGATCATCCAAAGGCACTCCATCCGTACGAAGAGATTGTGATGCAAGCGCAATCGATTTATCTTTAAATCGTTCAGTAATCGAATTGGATTGGCGTTCAGCAATTTCTTTAAAAACCTTATTGAAATCAACACCCATCACTAGATAAAGTCCACCTTGGAGATCTAATCCAAGATTGATTTTTTTAGAAAATGGATAAGATGATTTCGGATCACTTCCTACTTTGGTAAAAGTGGGAAGGATATAGAGAAATGAAATTACCGTTACTGCGATTAGAAAAAAGAACTTAGTCCACCATTTTTTCGTCATGAAAAAATCTCCTTATTAATTAATAAATTTAAATACGATTATTTTTAAGCTCTAATGTCTTGAATAGGGCCTTTAACTACTTGATTCACTTGGCTCTTCAAAACTTTAATTTGTACATTTTTTGCCACTTCAAGAGTGACCACTTTTTCGCTCATGCCTTGAATGGTTCCAAGGATGCCAGAAGAAGTCACTACTTCATCTCCATCTTTAAGTGAGCTCATCATTCCTTGATGTTCCTTCATTTTCTTTTGCTGAGGGCGAATCATTAAAAAGTACATCACTGCTAACATGATCACGAACGGAAGTGCCATTCCCATCAAGCTTTGTTGAGGAGCAGCCGCCACTTGCGTGGTTGCAGGTGCTGCTGAGGATGTATTGATATTTTGTGTTGAAGCAGGTTGCGCTGGAGCAACAATTGTTGGAGCGGATGCATTGTTATTAGCTGAAGTATCTTCTGCAAAGCTTGAACTGCTGAATGCGCAAAGTGCGAATACTAGAATCGTGAATGTTTTCTTCATGTTGCTTCTTTCTAAAGTATAAAATTGAACCCTGAGGTTCGTCATGTATTTGATGCTATTATTCCTAGGAACCATTGAATTGGCTATAAAAATCTTTTGCCCATGCATCAAATCGTTCTTCAAGTATGGCTAAACGCATCTGTTTCATCAGATTGATATAAAAGTGTAAATTGTGAATCGTGTTCAATCTGCCCGAGAGCAACTCACCCGCTACGAACAAGTGACGCAAGTACGCCTTTGTATACTGAGTGCAAGTTTCACATGAACAGTTTGGATCTAATGGAGATGCATCATCCATGTATCGTGCATTCTTAATGTTTATTCTTCCGAGAGACGTAAATAGTTGGCCATTTCGAGCATTTCTTGAAGGCATCACACAATCAAAAATATCAATCCCAGCACGCACCGATTCAATTAAATCCTCTGGTCTTCCCACGCCCATTAAGTAGCGCGGTTTTTCTTCAGGCATTAACGGAGCAACATGACGCACTACTTGGTGCATCATCTCCATTGGTTCACCAATCGCAAATCCTCCGAGCGCAAATCCATCAAACGGAAGGGTGGAAAGTTGAGCGATCGACTCTTTGCGCAAATCCACACTCAAACTCCCTTGAAAAATTCCAAATCTAGCTTGGTGGGGTTTTAACTCCACTTTCAAACCACGCTTGGCCCATTCAAAAGTACGATCCATGGAATCGCGAATAAATTTTTCAGTCGCCGGAAACGGAGGACACTGATCAAACGCCATCACGATGTTTGAACCCAAGGCTCTTTGAATTTTCATCGAATGTTCGGCATTGAAGTGATGTTTTGAGCCATCAATATGAGATTGGAAGGTTACCCCTTCATCAGTGATCTTGTTCATGCCAGCAAGAGAAAACACCTGAAATCCACCTGAATCCGTTAAAATTGGACCGTCCCAATTCATGAATTTTTGAAGATCGCCCAAGCGCTCAACCCGTTCATGACCAGGACGAAGGTATAAATGATACGTGTTTCCTAAAATGATCTGAGCATTCATTTTTCTTAAATCATCAGGCGTGAGGCCCTTCACTGTACCTTGAGTACCGACAGGCATAAAAGTAGGCGTTTCAATCACAAACTCGGTGGGAGTGGAATTCGGAAAATTCTTTCCTTCAGCCGTTCGCTCCAAAGCATAAGGATGTTTTTTTAGATAAATTTTAGCAGCACGCGCACGAGTGGTTTCTGTGTTCAGCGATTTTTGCAGCTCAAAACGAAGTGGTTTATTGGAATTTGGCATTTTGAATGAGAATGGCAAAAATGTGAAATTAGGGCAAGAAATTTACATCTCACCTGTGTCTGCTTTGACCCAGGAAAAAAACATCAACTCAAGAAATTGACGCATATACCGATAAGTAATGAGTATGAATTTGAGAAATTTAAAAATCGCGCTCCTCATTTTGATGAGTATACAGGGAGCAGAAGCAAAAAAAATCGCTAATAAAATTAGCGATTCCTCAGATTATACCATGAACATCAACCTTCAAGAGTTTTGCGATGTGGATCCATCCATAAAAAAACCTGCACCCACACCTACTGCTACGCCTGAACCCGTTCAAAAAAATTCAAACTGTTCAGATTGCATTGATAAAAAAACTGTAGAAAAAAAGATTTTACCCTTTTTACCAGTATTAGCACCACGTACTTTAGATGCTACGGATAAGAAAAAAGAAATGTGTTCATTTTTTTCAGAATACGCAAAAAAAACGGAAAATAAACCAGTAGAAGTGATTCAAAATGATTCTGATGGTAAAAAATGGAAAATTAAATTTTTTTTCGGGCCCACTAGAACGGATTACTTACCTACGAATGTTACTTTAAAAAGCACTAAGGTAAATGTAGTGATCAGAGATTTTACTTTTGGAGAAAGAACAGGTCAGAACAATTATAGTCCTAAAAATTGGAACTCCGTTCAAAGCTCATTTCAGTGGATTGATGAACCTACAAATACGATGATTTTAGAATTTCAAAAAGGAAATAACTCATTTTTTATTAATGTATTTCATCCTAAATTTTTAACCAATGGTGATGACGTTGGTACTCACTCAGGGCTTGTGCAAGGAATTGTAGATGGAGAATACGTGAATAAACCACTCATCATTTCTGATGATGCTCCACGCTCAGATGTAAATTTAGGAGTTAAACTTAAAAATACACACCGACAAATGGATTGGCAGATTGGTTACGGAAGAAACATCACTTTGACTAACACCATATCCGGTAAAGTTGTATTACAGCCTCATGTTGCCATTGGGATCACCACTGGTAAATCCGAATCTACTTACGTAGACAGTAACGGAAACACGATGGATTACTCATCTAATGGAGAAGTTCAAGGGATCAACGCAACTTTGGGCGCTAGGTTAAGTTATGAAGTGGGAAGATTCGGTTTTTTTACGGATGAAAGTTACACTCAATCCCAACTTCAGCATCCATTTCTAGATGGAAATGCTTATTACGACATGCGCTATTTAACTAACACTCTGGGTGTTTCATTTCAGTTGAATAAAAATAAGAAGAAATAAATAATCAATTCATGGATCAAACTAGATTTCAAAACTTCAAAGAGTTTTGGCCCTTTTACCTATCCCAACATCAAAACATCACTTGTCGAGTGCTTCATTACATCGGTACCTCACTTGGAATCATGTTTTGCTCTTACCTCATCCATCACCAGCAATTCCTAGCCATTCCACTGAGTTTTATTCCCGGTTACGCTTTCGCGTGGACGGGACATTATCTTTTTGAAAAAAACAGACCCGCTACATTTCAATATCCATTTTATTCATTTGTAGGGGATTTTGTAATGCTCTACTTTTTCTTTCATGGAAAAATTGCTGAAGAATCAGCCAAATCTGAAGTACAACAATATTTAAAATGAAAAAACTGATTGCCGCTCAAATTGAACTTCTAAAACATGCAACTTCAGCAAATAAGAAAATCAACGAATGGTTTTTTAAAACAGGCCCAGGTCAATACGGGCATGGAGATGAATTCATTGGTGTAAAAGTTCCAAAAATAAGATTAGTGGCGAAAACTTTCGCTGATCTTTCCCTCATAGAGATTAAAAATCTTCTCGATTCTCCCATTCACGAGGATCGATTATTGGCTGTGATTCTTCTTCGCCTTCAATATGAAAAATCAGTAAAACTTAACGCATTTGAAACTCAGAAAATAATTTTTAAACTTTATTTCAAAAATAAGTCTCGAGTGAACAATTGGGATTTAGTGGATAGTTCTGCTCCCTATCTCACTGGACATTATATTTTTCACAACCCAAAAACTCAAAATAAAATTTTCTCGCTCGTTCATTCAAAAAATATGTGGGATCGAAGAATCGCTCTCTTGAGTAGCTTTTATTTTATTCGACAACTCCAATTCAAACCCACTATCCATCTCGTTAAAACTCTTCTTAAAGATGATGAAGACCTCATCCATAAGGCAAGCGGCTGGATGCTTCGTGAAATGGGCAAAAAAGATGTGGTAAAATTAAGGAAGTTTTTAGATCAATATTCAGCTCAAATGCCAAGAACTATGCTGCGTTACGCAATTGAAAAGCTCCCAAAGAAGGTGCGTCTTTCCTACTTAAAGAAGCCGAAAACTCTCAAATAAAATTAATATGATCTTCATCATAGCACTTTTAAAGAAACTCTCCTATGTTGACTGCATAAAGAGGTATTTATGGTATTTTTGCTATCCTTCCTTTCATTGGTTTCAACATCCACTTTCGCGTCCAATGATTCAACTTGGTTAGAAGGGGTTCGAAGAAATTGCCGTCAAGGAATCATGAGAACTTCTACTCATGGATCCCCAGCTCACTTTCCAATCTACTCCCCCATTCTGGATCAAGATCGAGCGGAAGATTTGGTGGAAGTGCCTTCTAAAATGATCCGCAACGTTCAAACCATGGATCAAAATAAAATGTTAATCAAAGAAGTGAGCGTGTCTCCTTGGTCTGATTCCTATTGGCCACTCTACTTGGGAGCACTTGGGCAACGCTATCACGATCAAAATTTTGTAGGCTTAGATTGGAAAACTGCAAAAAGTTATATCTCAAAAAATTCCGTAAATGATCTGGTCAAAAAACAAGCTTTTGATGAACTTTCTCCTTCAGAAAAATATGATTTTTTACTTTCGATCAATACCAATACACTCACTTCATCGAATTGGGCGGAAGGTGAAGAGTACTTTAAAGAGTACGGAAGTGTTGAAACTTGGATGGGACTTTGTCATGGATGGTCTGCTGCTTCGATCATGATGCCAAACCCAATTAAAAAAGTACAAGTGAGCACTTCCGCTGGAGCGATGAATTTCTACCCTAGTGATATCAAAGCGCTTGGAACTCTTCTTTGGGCAAAAGGAAATACTAAATCACGATTTGTGGGCGGACGCTGCAATTCTAATGAACCAGCCACTGATAGTATGGGACGCCCTAAAGAACCAGATTGTTTAGATAATAATCCAGGTACCTGGCATATGGCGATTGTGAATCAAATTGGACAATTCAATCGATCATTTGTGATGGATGCAACTTACGATTATCAAGTTTGGAATCAACCCGTATTCGGTTATCAATATTATTATTATCAACCTAAAACAGGTAAAGCGGTGGGAAGTTTAGCCGAAGGACTGATAAAAAGATCAGATTGGCCAAGCGATCCACGTCGCGGAGTTCGCTCCAATGAATCTACACACATTGTTGGAATCAAGATGATCGTCACTTATGTGGTAGAAAACTCACCTAATACAAATGAAAATCAACCAACAGAATTTTCCACTGCTCAGTATGATTATGATCTAGAGCTCAATGCAAAATTGGATATCGTGGGTGGTGAATGGTACACAGAAAATCATCCCGACTTTTTATGGGTTCCTGAACTCAAAACATTTCCCTCAACTGCTGGTGATTCAAACTCTTTAAGAATCGATTTAAATCATATTACTGCTGAGGTTAAAAAAGCAGCTTCTGTAAATGCTTCTAAAGAATTGCCATTTGGCGCAGTCGTGAGAGAACTTTTTAGACAATCTTCTAAAATTTAGGGAACAAGGCAGAAAAACAATTGTCCAATTTGTTTGGAGTGTCCGGCTACCATTTCTGCATAGCTGCCACTACCCCAAAAAATATCCACGTGTCCGGCACCCTTGATCGCTCCACCGGTATCTTGAGAAATCATGAATTGAGTGAATGGTTTCCAGGCATCTACTTCTGAGCCAGTTTCATTGGTTGGTTTTTCTGCCTGAACCAAAGCAATGGCCCCCATTGGAAACACTTTAGTATCCACTGCAATCGAATGTCCAGGTGTCAGAATAATTCCTGCAGCACCATAAGGACCATTTTTTTCTTCTCTGAAAAAAACGTAACTTTGATTTTGATTAGAAAATTTTAACCATAATTCTGGATGTTCATCGATAAAATACTTCCGAATCCCTTGAAGACTTATGTAATCTTCTGAAATACCTGCTTCACGCATTAGTTTTCCCAGCGATGTATAAGCAAAACCATTTTTTCCTGTAAAATTAACCAATACGCGAGTTTCAGTAGAATCGGTATTTTGAAACATCAGCACTCCTGAGCCTTGAATTTCAAGCATATAGGGATCAACAGGATTACTTGCATAAGCAATTTCGAGCCCCTTATTTTTTAGTGCACCAGCAACAATTTGAGCACGTGTAAAATTTGGATTTTTTGGCATGCGATAAATTGGAAAACGATAAATAGTATCTTTCATGCGTTTTACTTTTAAGGATGGCTGATAATATCCTGTGAATAAAACGTCGTTCGGATTTGGAGTACTGGAGTTCTTTTGATTGCCTCTGGAACGATACCATTGAAGATCATTTTTTGCGGATTGATAGAGATCTTCCATGGTGTTGGATTCAGCAAGTTTATTTAAAAACCAAGTGGTCGTTTTCACACACCATTGTAATCGAGAGATTTTTTTTCCAGCAAAATTCCAAGTTTCATTCTTAGGTTGCAGTAAACATTGATCCAATTGTTTTTGGAGAGCAGTTCTAAAAGCCTCTTTCGATTCAGTGCCTGCAGTATTGGTATCAATAGGAATAGTAGGTAAATCTGAAATAGTGACTCTCTCAAGAGTGAGTGAATTTCCCTGTGCAAACGCTACAGAACACAGGAAATTAATGGAAAAAGCAGCAAAAGTTAGAATTCTCAACATCGGGGTGATTTTATAATAAATGACACAATCAGTCAACCTCTTTCATCAGTTACAATTTAGTCATGCACCTAGGGATCGATGTTGGCGGCACCAAAACGGAAATTTGTCTTCTGAGTTCTTCTTTAGTCACGAGCCAACTTTTTCGCGAAAGAATGGAAACGAACAGAGAACTATCTCTCGCCGATTTTTTTATCAGATTAAAAGCATTGTTGAAAGCCTCCCTAGATAAACAATCAATTTCGTTTAATCAAATCACTACCATTGGAGTGGGCCTACCTGGCTCGGTGGATCCCGTTCAACAAGTGATGGTTCAAGGAAGCGTTCCCTTTTTCAAAAACATTGATTTGAAAAAAACTTTTTCAAAAGAAATTTCACTCAATGGCCAAGAATTTAAAGGGAAAATCAAATTTGATAATGATGGGAATTGTTTTGCATTAGCAGAAACCTATTTTGGAGCGGGAAAAGATTGGGCAGATCAACATCAAGTACCCGCTGAGCAACTTTGTTTAATCGGTATCACTCTTGGAACGGGAGTGGGCGGAGGACTCATCGTGAATGGAAATCTCATTCGTGGTCGTCGAGGCGGCGCCGGTGAAATTGGACATACCACCTTAGTCGAAGCAGGCAGGCCTTGCTACTGCGGTAAACAAGGCTGTGCGGAACAGTATTTATCGGGTCCTGCTTTTGAACACTTTTTTAAAACGAGAGCGGAAGCACTTCACCCACTGAGCGGAAAAGATATTTTTGAACTTGCCCTACAAAAGGATCCCTTTGCCATCTCTGCGATCGAATCCTACCGTGATCGATTGGTAGGTTTTTTATCCAATCTTTCAAATGTTTTAGATCCTCATGTGATCGTATTAGGTGGCGGCATGAGCACTCAAAAAATTATTTATGAAGGAATGAGCGAAAGATTGAGTCAGGCATGTTTTCTGACTAAAGAACCTCCTGCAGTGATGCAAAATAAACTAGGTGGATCAGCGGGAGTAATTGGAGCAGCATTATTACCAGAAGGAATATTTTCTAAATGACCAGAAAAGTACACTCCGAACCGAATTTTTCAATTTTAAAAAATGAGCGAGAAATCTCAAGAATTGAAAAAGAGATCACTCAATTTCAACCTAAAACCGAGGTCACGATTGAAGGTCTCAGTGAAATGGCGACGGGGAAAATCATTGAATGGTTTCCGAAAAGAAAATTTTTTTCCGTACGTTGGAATAAATTACCAAAAGATTTTTCACATCAAACTGAATCTAAATCCGGTTTAAGAGTTTTTTTTAAAGCCCACCTTTTTAGCACCCAAGTATTATTTAAATCCACCACTCTCAGGCGTTTAAGCGAAGATGAAACGGTTGATGGTTCCATCATTTATCATTATCGATTACCCGAACAAATTTACCAACAACAACGCCGAGGAGCTCTGCGAGTTCCTCTTTTTCATAAAGCCGCTACCCTCATCACCCCGATTGGAAAATTTGAACTACTGGATCTGAGTGTTACGGGTGCAAAATTAAGAGCCCTCGATCCCAACATGACTCCTGAACTCGGACAAGAATGGAAAACAGTAGAACTCTATTTTGGAAAATCAAAGGTAAGCTCTAAAAGTTTCCATGTAAAACTCACTCGAAATACAAAAGATTGGTGCGCGGTAGGATTTACAAAAATTTCAGATTTGGAGCGCACCCAAATCAAACAATTTTTAATTGAAAGCTTAAGGAACTATTATGCAGAAGAACTTCGAACAAGATCCTAATACATGGCTTTATCCTGAAATTGAACCCTATCAAACAGGCTACTTAAAAGTATCTGATCTTCATGAAATTTATTATGAAGAATGCGGAAATCCAAAAGGAAAACCCGTGGTTTTTATTCATGGTGGTCCTGGCGGTGGGGTTGGTCCGATGGATCGACGATACTTTAATCCTGAAAAGTATCGAGTTATTTTACTCGATCAACGAGGTGCTGGGAAAAGTAAACCCATGGCATCCCTGGTAAACAACACCACTTGGGATTTGGTGGATGATATTGAAAAACTTCGCACGCATCTACAAATTGAAAACTGGCTAGTTTTTGGTGGATCCTGGGGAAGCACCCTATCCCTTACCTATGCCATCACTCATCCAACTCGTGTAAAGGGTTTAGTGTTAAGAGGAATTTTTCTCATTCGTAAAAAAGAAATTGATTGGTACTACCAAGAAGGCTTGGGAGCGAGTTCAATTTATCCAGATGCTTGGGAACCATTCCGAGATCACATTCCAGTTTCCGAGCGTGGAGATATGGTGAAAGCTTACTACTCACGCTTAACTCATAGCGATCCAAGTGTTCAAATGGCAGCTGCTATTCCATGGACTGCATGGGAAATGGCAACTTCTAGAATTTACACACCACCAGAGATGCTTAAAAGTTTAGTGACCGATGATTTTGCCATCAAATTTGCCAGAATTGAATGTCACTATTTTATCAATCATGGATTTTATAAGAGTGATAACTGGATCATCGAAAACATTGCCGCGATCAAAAATATTCCTACTATCATTGTACAAGGACGCTATGACGTAGTTTGTCCGGTGATGAGTGCATGGGATTTACACAAAGCATGGCCTGAAGCAAAACTGAATATTGTTCCTGATGCCGGCCATTCCGCTCGGGAAATCAGTAATGCAAGGCACCTTGTTCATGCTACGGATGTTTTTGCAGATAAAGCTTGATGCTTTGATCGATCCACTCTTGATAATCGGATAAATACACAGCAAAAGCATGAGGAGTTTTCTTTCCATCAAAATCATCAATCGTGGAATGAATGGCAAGTAACTCATGGCTATCATTATAAAGTGGGCCGCCTGAGTCACCAAAATAGGAATAAATATCAGAGGTTTCCATCACGCCTTTTTCAGGATTTTTCACATAAATCGGATTGGTGGTATTTCTCAGATTTTTATTATTTCTTAACCCAACTCCGATTCGTGTAAGACGGTCCCCATTTTTTAAAGGATTTTTCTTTGGAAATTTTCGAATGAATTCTAGAAGAACTGGCGCAGGTTTATCTAGAAATAAAAGAACAAGATCATTTTTATAAAGTGATTTCTTAGGAAGATAATTGGGATGAACCAGCATTCCTGATCTAACTACTTTTTGAATTTTTGAGGCAGATTCACCGTTTTCAACATCAAACACAATATTCATCGAGATGGCTTCATCCGCACAATGAGCCGTAGTTGCAATCACACGGGGATGAATCACCACCCCAGTACAGATTGTATTTCCCATTTTATGACCAGGTAAACGTTCAACCTTAATCAAAACTGAATCATTAAATTGTTTCCAATCTACGGATTCAGCCTTTGCATTAAACACGATTGGTATAAAGATGAACCACAATATAATTTTCATTCAGTTTCTGGTGGTTTAATCGCCTGCAGAACAGATTGCACAGGATTTTCGCAAGGTTTCGCGAATCTATTTTTATCTATTACCACTTGTTCCAGAGTTTTTGTTGTTAGTGAATCTAAACCATCAAACATTGCTTGCCCATCTTTAATGATTTTTTTATCTTTAAATAAAATGATGGTTTCATTATTTCCTAAGGCATTATCGGAGAAATTAAATGAGGTACCAAAAAATCCTTTTTCATCATCCATGAGTACTTTGTCATGAATTTTTGAAGATAACTTCATACTGGTTCCATCCGCAAGTTTTGCAGAGTGCTCTCCATACTCTACTGGTGCTGCTTTGATGAATTTTCTTAATTGTTTTTTTACCTCATCTGGTAACTGGTTCCAACGATTTTCATTACTGAGCGCATAGACACCAGTAGTAGGATCTTTTACATATCCAATCATATCTAAAAACACAGAATAGTCTCGACCTGCAAACGGAGTGTCGCCCACTCCTTTAAATTTAAAAGTTCCTGTTTTTTTAATGTCTTCTATTGCTGCATTATAAAAAGCATCGTCCACCCCTTTAGAGGAAATAACAAACTGTATTGCTTTCAACTCACCTTTGCGTTGGCGCACCATCTCCGCAATCATTTGATCGTTAATATCACCTAATGCCCCATTGGGAGAAAAAGCTAAGATTAAATTATCCCGCTTTTCAAGCGCAACTTTAGGTGTATCCGCTAAAATCATCCAAGCTCCACTGAGTGGATAATCACTTCCACGAAGTCCCATATCTAAAGTTTTGGTGAGTTCATGATTTACCAATTGTGCACCGACATCTGTATCCATCATCACTAAATGATTAGCATTGGGAATTGAATATTTTGATTTCACTTTACCAATTCCATCCCCTTCAGGACCACTACACGATTGAGTGAGATTTCCACTCGAAGCAAGCACGGCACCCTTGCCCTTCACTTCCCAGTCTCTTGCACATAATTTTTGATGATTTAATCCAACTGAATTCACCGCAAAAACTTTTACTTTTCCGCTTTGTTGCAATCGATCAAAAACGGCTTTTACTTCTGGTCGATCCACTATATTTTGATTATAAATCCCGACACGAACATCCACTCCATGTGCGCCTCTTTCGATGAGAGCATCTGCCACTTCAGTTAAATCAAAATCAAAAACATTTAAAACAATTTGTTTCTCTGCTTTTTTGATAAAATCGATCCATTTTTGCTTTAAATTAGAGGGTTGAACCATTTTACCATCTTTGTATTTCAAAAGAGTATTGGCATAAAACTCTGTGTTTCGATAACCAGAATTACCATCTAAAGTTTGAAGCACTCGGGGTTCAAGTGGATTATTGTATTTAATGAATTTTTCTTTTACCGCTGGATCTTCTAAAACTTTTTTAAATTTTTCTGTCCAAACTTGACGTATGGCTAATTGTTTTGCGTCGTCTTTGGCTATTTCTGGCACTTCCTTGATATAGTCATCCAGCATCGGCCAAAGATCTTTATTCATTTGCAATAAAAGAACGAATTGATGTTCTGAAACTTCTTTCATTCCTCCAACAGGAATATTTAACATTTTCGAAAGAGCGGGATCAATTTTTAACTCTTCAGTAAAAACACTTTTTAATAGATCTTGCACCGGTTTACGCGTGAGTAATTCGCGAGAATACTTAAACATTTGATTATAATCATCACTTTGAATAGGAAGATTAAAGGTAGCTATAAATTTTTCTACCGCCGGTTTTGGTACAGGAGTTGGTAAAGGACCAGCAAATACCAAATATGAATGAGTGATCAAACCAATCATCAGCAGTCCAAGTTTAAATATTCGTATCATTAAATTACCTCATCTCTCTTTTCGGGAAACCGTCAAAAATTCTTTAAAAATGTTTCAAGCTTATTAAAGCGTCAACCGATCAACACATATGATGGTTTTTTGTCGTAATTTTTTACTCTTGTTTTATGCATTTCATAGCTACGTTTTTGCACAAACGAATGACACAACGCATGCAACTTTTCACTCTACTTTGATGGGCAAACCACTTTCGATTTCACAAAATGCAGATCCAACGGCTGATCATTTAGGTGTTCAAACTCAAACTCAATTGCAGTTTTTAGGTAAAAATAAAGATCTGAGTACAGTCAGCGTAGAAGCAATTCCATATTCATCTCCATCTAAAGATGTACCAAATATACCAATAGCCACTACCAATTGGTATATTGGTGGAACACAAATTTGGACTGGAAATCTTGCATTTAAAAATGGGGCACTCACTTACGAGGGCGGAATTGCACCTACACAGATTCCATTTCCATTGTTTGTCTATCCACTTGGACCAATTCTTTTACAAGTAGACGCAGGCGTTTCTTTTCAAGGAAATGTATCCGCATCATTGATTCCGGGAATTTCAATCCCTATGGAAGACTCAACTCTATCTGGAAAACTACAAGCCGAACTCGCTGCCTCTGCTTATATAGAAGGATATGCAAAACTTCTGATTGTGCGTGCGGGTATTGGAGGCAATATCAATGTCATAGATGGTACTGCTGGGATTGAAACCACGATCTTCATGAATCAAACTAAGCCAAAACTAGAAGGTTTTGGAAAAGTTCAACTACTGGATGGCAGTGTTTATGGATTCGTAGATACCACTATTTTATTTGGAAGATGGCGAAGAATTTTAAATAAAAATTTCTTTGCTTGGAATGGCAAGTGTTATTCCTTTGGAGTGGAACAATGCCAACAATAAGAGCATTCATTTTTATAGCACTCATCATTGCTTCAGGTTTTACTTTGATTCAACATCATCCATCTACTCATGAAGATTTATTGATCACTAAAAACGAAAACAAAAAAATCTTAGTCGATCGGAATCCATCCTCACTCCAAAAATCTAATATCATAGAAACCTATGAGTTTAAAAGACACGTAAAGGCAGTGCTCAATTCTGAGAAATCGAGTAAGACCTTCGCCGACCTACAATACAAAGGTAAATTTAAAGTAGAATGGATTACAGAAAACTCTGCACTCATTTCTTATGAATTGGAAAACAACATTCATTCCAATATTAAATTTGAATTATTCATGGATCACTGGGCAATCAAGGAGATTAAATCAGGTGACATTAAAAATGAAAGCGACGAAGACGCTCTCAATATCTTACAAGATTTTTCAACAATTTTTGCCTATCGATCATCGCAAGACACTTCAGGAAAATACAATGCAAACTATTCGGTTAAAAAAGATTCGGCATTTAGTCAGCTCATTCATAAAAGTAAGATCAATTATATTCAAACATTTTCTTCACCCATATCGATCCTTTCATCCATAAACAAATATTCAATTCAAACACAATCCGATAAAATCACTTCTGCTCAGGGTAAGGAAATCACCAAAGTTAAAATGTTGGGGAAAAGTAATCTGATCACGACTTCCGAATTTGAACTGGATAGAAAATCAACTGCCATTCAAATGGCTAAAAAAATTAATCATGAGTCCATGAAAGAGATCGATTTACAATTATTCTCTCATTATTCATTACCTATCATCCCCTGGAGCAATCTACATTCATCATTGGTTGAGATCCACAAACTGAACCAAAACAACCGACTCAATTTATTCCGTGAGTTAGTTAAAAACTTTAAAAAAGAACCTAAAAACTTAGACCCATTTTTAAATTGGGTTGAAGCCAACTCAGAAAAAACAGGCATACGAACATTTGCCATTGGAGTTTTAGCAACCTTAGGTAGCGTTGAGTCTCAAAAAAAACTGATCGATTGGTTTCAACAATTTCCTGAAGCCAGACCCACCATTCTCAATGCTTTCACAACGAGTAACGCTCAATTTAGTGAAGAAACAAAATTATTTTTAAATCAATTGATCGATAAAAAAGAAAATGATTCTAATTCTGCAAATGGTGCCTTGTTTGCAATGGGGGCTGGAATCAAAAATAATAACTTAATCAATCAAGGTGATTCCACTGCAGAGATCAATCGACTCCAAAACATGCTCAACACGGCAAGCACTTCCAATGAAAAGGAAATTGTACTTTCAGCAATGGGAAATTCAGGAAGTCAGGCATTTATCCCCTTGATTGAGCAAAGTCTGGAGGCATCCCATGAATCCAATGAAAATGTTCGTGAAAAAGCCGTATTGGCATTGAGACTCATGCCGGTTTCCAATACCGTTCAATTGGTCAATCAAGCTTGGAACGATTCCTCGATTAAGGTTAAATCTGCAGCAATTCAGGTGATCCATTTTCAAGGAGAAATCGAAGCTTATCAGGGGGTTTTAAATCAATGTGTGAGGGAATCTCCCACTCTTAAAGACGCCTGCCTCCGTGTATTGGAATTGAATCAGCATTCGTGAGTATTTTTTGGTTGCACCGAGTCCTCATTCAGGTTATTTTTACTCGAAATTCCATTTAGTTACGGCTCGGTAGCTCAGTTGGTTAGAGCACTGCATTCATAACGCAGGGGTCGGCAGTTCAAGTCTGCCCCGAGCCACCATTTACCTTCAAAATTATTATTTAGCCTGATCAATTAAATAGTAAACCATCTCTGCAAGTGGAGCAGCTGAATCGATCATCGACCAAGGTTCATTTTTAGGAAGTGTAAACTTTGCAGACACTAAACTCGCGCTATACCAATCTTTTGGAATGTTTCCATCGCCTTTAAACTTCCAATTAATATTGCCCCAAATTTCAGTTTTGCTTGGATTAATCGTGGATCCTTCATCTGCATCCACCGAACTGCGAGACCAAGCCAGTTGGTACTTAGCAAGCATCCAAAGCATATCTGGCTGTTGATCAATATTTTTTCCATTTCCCACTCTAAATTGACCACCCACTACTTCACCCTGAGCGTTTAATTCGATGTCATAAATATAATTAATTCTTTTCTTCTGATGATCATCTTCAGGAGAATCGGTTTTTTTACCCGTTGGCCAATCGTAATCTAAAATATCCATGTGCATTTCCACTCCAGCTAACTGTGTAGCCAGAGGATTGCGTAAAGCTTCTCTACCATCATGCACTTGATTCATTGGAACCGCACTTTGAGCCAAAGTTCCTTGCTTCTCGGTTATTGGATTAAAATAACTTAATTCATAACCATAAACAGGATGATTATTGACCGCTGTTTTATTATCCACATCGATAATGAATCCTCTATGATCAATTCCGATTCGATTTAAAACTGTGGTGTGCCACAATCCTGCATCAATATCATGGCATTCATCTTTAATCGGGCGACCAAGACTATCCTTTTCAGGATGACTATCTCTGCATCGATTTCCAACACGCTCAATGTTCATCCACTGATTAGCTCTTGCAAATAAGTGTGCTGTGAGTGCTTTTAAATCATCAGGATAAAAATTAATCATTTGTCCAGTAGCACCACGCACTCGAACTGCTTTTACTGGTCTAGGCACATGAAGTGAAGCGGTAGTCCATCCATCACAGATTCCGTTCCACACAGCCATTCCCTTACTTTCAGACCAAATTCCAGTATTAGGATTAGGTTTATGATAAAAACGATATTCAATTTCATCTAAAATATTTTGGGTGAGAGTAAAATTTAAATCGCCCATCAACAGATCATACTTCTCCGATGGAGAAAGATTACGGGCAATTTGTTCCTCATCCATTCCCAATACTTTCTTCTTCAATCTTTCATTATTATTTTTCCAAGCGCCTTTATTCATTTCAAAATTGGTCACTAAACCAATGAGTGAACTAAAAACTGGAAACAATTTCTTTTGATATCGATTTGCAATTCCGCCCAGTGAATCTGGCCAATAACTACTCGTCCAGGGTTGCGCAGGCGTTTTCGATTGGTTCAAACCCATCTCTTCTAATTTGAATGCATTCATTTCAGCGGAGGGACGATGTAAAAGTCTTTCAACATCGGGACGAATTTCTGTGAACCCCATTAAACTTGGAGTAGTGATCAAAACAGTAACGAAAAGAATTGGTTGAAAATGACGTTTCATAAAGGCAAGGTATCACAACTTTATACATTGCGTCAATTTAGTAAATCACCTAGCTTTCAACTCTTGAATATAGTTTAATAGCTTAATGAAATCAGCCTTGATCCTAAAAATTTCCTTAATTTCAGCTATTTTATTAGTAAATCCAATATCAGCCTCTGCCTTCGAAATGCTTGGATTGATTAGCTATAATATGGGCCAAGTGAATCCTAGACCCTCTAGCTTCAAAAGCCTGAGTGATGGAATCGGGTATACATTTTTAGGTCGTGTAGATCTTGGGCCAGGACAAATTGAATCTGGTTTTCAATTCACCCCCACTTCAATCGTTACCACTCAAACCTTTGGTGAAATCACTACCACTGGTTCTTATTGGATCCTTCCACTGATGTATCGATATACATTTATTCCACCATTTTTCTCCTTTGCGGTAGGAATTGATTACGCTGTAGTTGGTACCAATAACTTTTCCATAGGTGGAGCCCAAGTGAATGGGATCACTACTGGATATAAAAGTCATTTTGGTGCCCAAGCAAGCTTAGAAGCAAATCAGGATTTGGGAGAAAATTTGAGCG
Organism: Bdellovibrionales bacterium; assembly: GCA_947372355.1. Classification (GTDB taxonomy): domain Bacteria; phylum Bdellovibrionota; class UBA1018; order UBA1018; family CAIMNF01; genus CAIMNF01. The sequence continues at coordinate 50,107 of CANBTI010000011.1, forward strand.
CTGTTTTGGATGTGAGATACCGAGGCGGTTTAGCGAACGCAATCACCTTCTCCAATGAAGGTTCCAGATATAACTTCTGGGTTATTGCTTTAGGGATTCAGAAACATCTTGAGTAGAATTTCTTAATCCTAGATCCATCACACTCATGGATGGTTTAATATTATACTGGAGAGTAAAAAATCCACAAATTGCTGAATGGGCAATCGGTGAAGAATTTAAACCAACACCAAAGAGTGCATTGAATTTAGGTTCTGGATTTAAATTTACAATTGGACCATATAAATGGGAATAACCGCCCGTATCTAATGCTCGGCTATAAAGAGAAATCAAACCCACTTTGGTGTGTTCAGAAACATCATAGAGAAGCGCCGGACTCCAGGTTAAAATATTTTCGCCACTTTTTTTCCCAAATAAAATGGTGGTTTCATCAAACACAGGTTTTGAGGAATTTGAATATCCCCGAAGCTCTTCATAACGAGCAACCATCAGGAACGAAACTCCAGAATGGGCAGCAACAAAATTTAGTCGAATCTGCTTGCGATCAGAGCGACCAGTGCACTCGTATAGATTGCAATCTACCCATTTCGGTACATAATTGCGAACGCCTGTATCGTACCCTAGAGTGACTCCAAAAATAGAAATCGGAAAAAACTGAAATTCTAAACCAGCTCGATTCACCACTCCACTGGTCATGAGGTTTAGCCCTCCCCTCAAATAACCATACTTCCAAGATTGGGTATTACCCCAAACGGGATAAGATACTCCCAATGCACCCACGATTTGAGTTCCAATGGGATAGGTTCGGCCATTCAAACTTAACTTCAAATCAGATTGAAAATCAGATTGAGCTAAAGCCATATTTTGAGCCAAAAATAAGCAAAATAAAGTAATTAGAAGTTGTGTAAAAATTAAATTGACGTTACGCGTTATAATTGATACGTCACTCCCCATGCGATTGGGGTCTGTTTTAAGCATTGCTGCGTTCTTATTTTTTGGCATTCTTATGAATGCTCCCAAGAGTTTTGCTTCATTTCAAGAAGAATTACAAACTCAAGTCTTTCAATATGCTTCAGAGAATCGTCCTACCTTTTATTTAAATTCAAAAACTATATTTCAAACAGAGCGTTTCCTTACCCGAATCAACACTTACTATGAATCTGGCACCCAAGGAACTTGGAGCCTGGATCCAGATCCACTTCGCTATGACCTCTATCTCCAAGAAGGTTCTAAGAATTTTATTTGGATTGGTCGGGAGCATCCACTCAATCTAACCAGATCATCTCCCGTTGAAGCAACAGATGCTCTGGGTACCGTTTGGGCACAAAACCAATTAAATGCACTTAATCCAAGAGTATCGGGTTGGATCGGTGCAGGACTCCATCAAGATTTAGGATCTCAATGGACACTCCTACTCGCCTATTCTCCAATTTTCTTACCTACTTTTGGACCTTCACTTGGATTCAGTGATTCGGGAGATTTAAATCCTGCTCGATTCTCAAGATTACCTCCCTCAAATGTGAATACAGGCGGAGCAATTTTACCGATTCGATATCAATTAGAAATCGGACAAATTACAGATCTGGTACTACGACCACAATTTTTCACAGGGATTGCCCACGACGATGAATCTGTTTATATGGATGCCTATTTTTATTCGGCACCTAGACCAAATCCTATTGCACTCACCACCGCAACTCTTTCGGTAACACCAACTGTGGTAAACGCAAAAGTAGAAATTAATCCTCAATTTCCAAGAGAATATTGGACAGGAATGCGGACACAATTCAAAGAAGTACTTTTCAAACCTGCAGTTGAATTTGTACAAGGATTACATAATTGGAATAATCACTATTTATCCTTAACTGGATATTTCAATTCTCCTGAAATCAATCCAAACGTTGTGACCAGAACCACGAGAGCCAGTTTTGGACTCCTCACTCATCTTCAGCAACAATTTGATGATCCACAATTTTCAGATCTATTGGTTTTCTTGAAAATGCCACTCGATCTCACCAATGAGCTTTCTTTTAGAAATATCTTGGAAGCAACTCTTTTAAATTCAAAAAGAAGCTTCTACTGGATGAGTGAATTTGAATATGCATTTACAAAAACTTTTTCTGCGATGACCGCACTCAGAATTCTTTCCGGTCAAAATTATAGCTACTTCGGTGACTGGCGTGCTGAAGATTCATTTTCAATAGGACTTAGGTGGATATGGTAAAACACAATATTACTCTCATCATCAGCTTAATCGCCCTCAGTGTTCAATTCGCAGGTTGTGGATTTATCCATGGAATTTGGGGAGAAAAAGCTCCACCCAGAAAAACGGTAGTGGTTACAAGTGAAAAACTACCTGATATTTCAAACATCTTTAGTGATGATGAAAACATTTCTAAAAATACTTTAAATACATACAAAAATTCAATCTTAAGTTCATTTGATAAAATTAAAGGCCAAGAAAATAATCGACTCTCTTTAGAAGAAATAGAAAGTCTAGCAAAGGCAGGTTTAGCCAGACTTTCGGATAAGGATGATATCAATATCCAGAGAGTTCGCTCTGCGCTCACCTTACTAGGATATAAAGATGGTATTTCTAGAAATCAGTTAGAAACATTAATTGGATGGCTAGAACAAAACCGTATCAAAGCAAAATCCTTTTACAATATCCTTCTTAAAAATGATGATTCAGTAAAAATTAATTCTGATCATTTAATCCAAATGGTTCAATTTACAGGATCGCTCATTGCATTGGGTGGCGGAAATGCCCTGACGAATGATCAAGTTTCAGAGTTGATCAAGCCATGGATACCTGAAAATTATGTGCATGCAACAAAAGCACTTCCAAGCGGAATTGATTTAATCATCACGGCCTTCAGTAGTCTGTGTGGTGATCGCGTGGATGCAAATCTTTGGAATGCAAAAAAGAATGGAGATTGCATTGTATCTTTAATTGATCATTTCCAAAGTACCGCTCCAGTTTTTGATTTAATGTTCAATAAACTAAACCCACTGACTGATCGCGGAACCCTCTCAACCGCAAACTCAACGTTAGTATCCAAAGTTCAAAGCTGGATTGAGGGACACCACCACCCAGCATTTGAAACAAAAAAGGTAGAAAAATTTTCAGTTGAACTTGGCATTCCTGCCCCATACCATTTCTTTCAACTCACTGAATGGATTCCTAAATTAAATGCACAATCCACTCCTCAATCTTTGAGTCCAACTTTCTTTATTGATATAGCTCAGGTGCTTCAAAATTGGGTTAATTTGTTCGTGAATGTTACTGCTACAACGAAAGAAACCAAAAGCTGTAACTTCAATGAATGGAAAAAATGTGATTTTCAAGGTGAATACGATACAGCTAGCAAACTTTATAATGATGAATATGCAACAGTTATTCGTAATAATAATTTAGAATTTATTTTTAAGATCTCATTTTATGATTCAATTGCAGAATACTTAATTAAAGCATTTGATAAAGATGGGGATGGGCTACTCACTGATGACATCAAGGGTTTTATCACCACGGTAGTTCGCTTACTCGATAGCAATGCATTTGCACAAAATGTGATTAATCAAATTTTAGAAAAACCAGTAGAAATCGTAAATACCGCAAACTCAATTCAAGCCCTCAGGCTTCAAGGATTAAGTGAAGTTGCTGCCTTAGCAGCAGATTTAATTCCTGATCGTGGCGGAAATAAAAGAACGATTCTTAAAAAAATCTCTGCAACATTAATCAATACTGAAAGCCAACCCAGTTTTAGTTTAGATCGATTAGGGATCACTACCTTTATTTATGTATTTGATTTATTGGGAGGTCTTAGAAACCAATATTTACATGATTATGATTTTGGAACTTACACTCAGGGAAATACTACTTGGATTAAAAGACGTAAAATTGTCGAAAACATTCCTAAAATTCTTTATGACCATTTTCCAAGACTTTATAATGAGTGTTTAGACTGGGGTTTTGAAAGAACCTGCGGAGTGATCTACACTGAAGTGCTGGCAAGCGCTGCAAAAGATACTGATGTTTTGGAGCCTTCTGATTTGGACATGATCAACCTCACGTCTATTCTTTTAGAAAGTATGATGAATCGATGCGATCGAAATCATGATGACCTTATTTCTACCAATATTCTTGATGGATTTGATGAAAAAAGATGTGTTCTATCTGTTTCTCAAACCTTGGCAACAAGATTGATGAAAGCAAATATTTTAGCCAATGATCATACCACTAAAGTATTATTAGGAATCATGAAGTGGCTTCCTCCAGCAAGATGGGCCGCAAAGGTTGCCTTGGCTAGAGGCACCATGAAAAACATTGGAATCAGAGCAGTTCCAGGAATTTCCTTGATATCTGGACCTGCAAAATTAGGCGGAGTGATGTCGCTGGTTGCTGAATTCATGGATCCTGATAAGGTGGAAGCAATTGAAGGAAAAATCATGGGACACCATGAAGATATCGGAGATGAATTGATCTATTTAAATCAACTCACCGATCTCTATTTACCTAGTCATCAATGGGCGCAAAGAACTTCTGAAGCTGCCAGAATTCTATATGGTCCTGCCATGATCAATCACACACCTTAGGGAATTTGGAATCTTATGGATTTTTTTGAAGCCGTTTCTAAAAGAAGAAGTATCAGAAAATACACCGAAGAAGATGTTTCTGATTCAATTATTGAGAAAGCCCTAGATGCGGCGATCCTCGCACCAAATTCATCTAATACTCAAACTTGGGATTTCTATTGGGTAAAAAGCGAAGATAAGAAAGCGAGTCTGATTCAATTTTGCTTGAGTCAATCAGCAGCCAGAACAGCTAAACACTTAATCGTGATCACCGCTGATCCATCCAATTGGAAGAGATCTCAAAAGCCATTAGTCAATTGGGTTGAATCTGTGAAAGCACCTAAACAGGTCATTTTATATTATCAAAAACTCATCCCTTTTACTTATCGTTGGGGATTTTTAAACTCATGGGCACTCATTAAATGGTTTATGTTCCTACTCGCTGGAACGGTTCGCCCAATGACCCGTGGCCCAAATACCAGACGAGATCTTCAAGAAGTAGCAATAAAATCTGCTGCCCTGGCAGCGGAAAACTTCGTTTTAGCGATTAGTGCTCAAGGTTATTCCACATGTATGATGGAAGGTTTTGATGAAGTGAGAGTGAAAAAACTCTTAAAATTGAACCGAAGTGCAAGAGTGGTGATGGTCATTTCAGTGGGAAGAGAAAGTGAACGAGGAACCTGGGGTCCACAATTCAGGTTACCCAAAACAGATGTTGTCCATATCCTTTAACTTCTGATAAGAATAATAAATGATGAAAATATTACTCGTTGCACTATTCATAACCAATTCATTGATTTCAACTGCTGAAGCAACAACGAAGTTACTCATCATTGGTGGTGGAGCTCGTCCTCCAGAAGCGATGAATGCATTCGTTCAAGCTGCCGGTGGTAGTAATGCCAATATTTTAATCTGCTCTTGGGCTTCTGCAACGACAGAAGGCGCTCAGAACATTAAAGCAGAATTACTGAAATCAAATCCTGCTTCCGTAACCATTTTACCTACCTTCCCCATGAGATCATTTGCTGAAAAGAAACTTTTAAAAATGATTCAATCAGCAACTGGGATATTTTTTACGGGTGGAAATCAAAACCAATTGATGAAAGCGATTAAATCGGAATCACTGAAAGAAACTTTCAAAGTTGCTTATGCCAATGGAATTGTTTTTGGTGGAACCAGTGCTGGAACGGCAATCATGTCTGAAAGAATGATCACTGGAGACAGCACTCCCCTTGATGAAGGGCTAGGGCTATTGCCTTACGAAATCATTGTGGATCAACACTTTATTGTTCGTCAGCGTTTTAATCGATTAGCCCAAGTCGTTCTCAATAATGATCACACCTTCGGATTAGGTGTAGATGAAGGAACTTCACTTTTTATTTTAAACAATAGAATTGCAAGAGTGATTGGACCCTCTGAGGTTATTTTATTTTCAAAAGAAACTCAAAGAAGTGTTTCAGTAGAATACTTCAAGCCTAATGAAATGTTTAATTTGTTCGGATTAAAGCAATAAATGAATCTTGATCGCTACTCCCGTCAAACCATCCTTGATGAAATTGGATTAATTGGACAATCGAAATTAAAAAAATCACGCGTGTTGTGTATTGGTATCGGTGGACTGGGTTCACCCACTTCACTTTATCTTGCTGCTGCTGGGGTTGGTACGATCGGAATCATGGATCCAGATCAAGTGGATGAAACAAACCTTCAACGACAAATTATCTACAAAACAAAAGATGTAGGCACCGAAAAGGTCATTGCAGCCAAAAAAAACTTAAACGATTTAAATCCAGAAATAAAAATTATTGAGTATTTTGATACCATTCATGCTGAAAATGCAGAGGAAATACTCTCACAGTTTGATTTAGTGGTGGATGGTACGGATCAGTTCGAAACTAAATTTTTAATCAATGATGCTGCTTACAAAGTTAACATTCCGGTCATTTATGGAGCCATCAACGGATTTCAAGGTGAGGTAGCACTTTTTGACGGAAACAATGGAGCTTGTTATCGTTGTTTTCATCCTACCCTTCCCAAAGCCACCATTAAAAATTGTGCAGAATCTGGAATTATCGGTTCTATTGCAGGAGTGATCGGATCACTCCAAGCAACCTTATGCATCCAGTACATCGTTTCTCATCAGGAACAAAATCATCCTTTAAAACCAATCATTGGTGAATTAAACATGATCGACTTATTGGGTAAATGGACTTTTAATCAATTCAAGGTAACCAAACAATCCCAATGCAAAACATGCTCTCTCCAGGGATCTGAAATCAAATTGGAATCTAACACTATTGTCTGCAAGGTAGTTCCAACAATCGATATCATTAAAATCCAAGAATTCATGAAGGATGATTCTAAAAACACAATCATTATTGATGTTCGGGAACAAAATGAATGGGAAGAATGGCATTTGGAGCAAGCAATCCATTGGCCGTTGGATCAATTTGAAAAAGGTATTTTTCCTCAGAAACTAAATCAAACTAAGAATGTGATCCTCTATTGCAAAAGTGGAACGAGATCAAAAAAAGCAGTTCAAATCCTTAATCGTGCTGGCATAAAGAATGCCCTTTCAGCCATTCCGTTTCTCCGTTGATATAGTATTCCTTTTTCCAAATAGGAACTCTCACCTTGATCTGTTCAATAATATATCTTGATGCTTGATAGGATTCATCCCTGTGTTTTGAACTCACTCCGATCGCCACACTTAACTCACCTACTGATAATTTACCAATTCGATGAAGCACTGAAATCTTTAAATCTGAACCCCATTGTTTTTGAGCTTCAAGACTAATTTCTTCTAAAACCTTTTTAGCCAGAGGAATAAACGCATCGTATTCTACAGCAATCACTTCTTTCCCATGATTCATTTCACGAACTGCTCCGAAGAAAAAATTCTGAGCACCATGACCATGATCAGTGGCAAATCGAAATGAACTTAAGGGATCAATATTTTGATCTGTAATATCACAAAAAAACTTACTCATGATTCAGCCCCCACAAACCGGAGGTAAAATGGAAAGTTTGCATGAATGTTGGATTAAAGTATTTATTTCTAACACTTCACTTTCATTTGCAATGGCAGAATCAAGGATGAGTTGAATTCCGTTTGAGTCAAAATACTTACCCATTTCTTTTTTAATCTGATCAATGGTTACCGGAGAATTAAACTTTAATGAAATGGGGTTTTCTAAGTTTTGATATTTTTTAAAAGCTCCGAATAAATTCATTTTAATTTCAATCATGATAACACTCCTAGTTCAAATGAATGATGAAGTGGAAATACTTCTACCCTTGTACCAGCTGGAATCAGTCCACCATCGATGGGTAACACCACCCAAGAATTTGCTTCCACTAATGCACTCACAATATAAGAAGCTTGGCCATTTAATGCTTCCACCATCACTCGTTCATCTTGAACCATAGTTTTAGATTTAAAAAAGCACTGCAATCCATCAGATTTTATAACATCTTTTAAAAGATTGGCAAATT
>CANBTI010000012.1 GCA_947372355.1 Bdellovibrionales bacterium
TCTAGGAAGCGAACTCATCCGTGAACTACTTCCCAAACTGCCCGATCAAAAAGCAATGTGTTTGGTTCAATCAAAATTCATGGAGCTTGCTGTTCAACACAGAAATCAACTCCCTCCTGATGTTCAAAGTAGAGTAGAATTCATCGAAGGCGATCTCACGCTTCCTCTTTTAGGTCTCTCACGCGAATTCATTCAAAAACAAGCTCATGAAATTACCCAAATTTTCCATCTTGCGGCTGTCTATGATTTGAATGTGAAAGAAGATCTCGCTAAACGAGTAAACGTGGAAGGAACTAAAAATACTCTCGCTTTTGCTCAACATTGTTCCAATCTGAATCGCTTTCAATACGTGAGTACTTGTTATGTGAGTGGCCGCACTTCGGGATCCTTTTTAGAAACAGATTTATCTAAAAACCAGAAATTTAATAATTTTTATGAGCAAACAAAGTATTTTGCCGAAATAGAAGTTCAAAAAGCAATGAAAGCCGGACTCCCCTGCACCATCTATCGTCCGGCAATTGTAGTGGGAAATTCAACCACGGGTGAAACTCAAAAATTTGATGGTCCTTACTTTGTTTTACAATGGTTACTTCGTCAGAAAAGTAAGTTCGCTATTCTTCCCACTGTTTATACCCATGATTGTTCCGCACAAGAATCCACTCTGGATTTAGTGCCCAGCGATTTTGTCATTCAATCGATCGCGTATTTAAGTCAGAAATCAGAAACTAAAAACCAAACGTTTCAACTTGCTGATTCAGAACCATTAAGAGTTCAGGCGATCATTCACGAGTTTGAAAAAGCACTTCATAAAAATATCTTAAAAATTCCATTACCTCTGGGTCTAGCCCGCTTTGCACTAAAAAACATACCTGGATTAGAGCGATGGATGGGAATCCCAAGCGAAGCGCTCAATTACTTTGCTCATCCCACTCATTACGATGTGAGCAATACCATGAAACACTTACAGGGTTCGGGGATCGTGATTCCTCACTTTAAAGTTTACCTGCCGCACCTGGTGAAATACATGATTTCTAATCGAAATATTCGTTCAAAAGCTCTGGTTTAGTTACGATAATTAATATAGTTTTCTAGCATTATGCGAACGATATCAGTCCAAAATGCAGATGGAAATCAGATCGTTATCAACGCCTTTCCCATTGATGAAGTGGGAGCAAATGAACGGGCAGATTATTTCACCAAAAGAAGCGTTAAAAAAGAATCAAAACTTTCAGCACTCTATCTTGCTTTAAGCATGTGTGATCTCACCACACTTGAAGGCGCAGATACACCTGGCCGCGTTCAACAGATGTGTGCAAAAGCTCGCTTTCCAGTTCCACCAGAAATGATTGAACCTTTTCTGAAGAAAAAAAACTGGGGACCAATCCCTACCGTGGCAGCCGTTTGTGTTTATCCCTCCATGGTTCCTCACGCAGTGAAAGCACTCGAAGGTTCTGGAATTGGTATTGCTTCCGTATCTACCGCTTTCCCATCAGGACAAGCTCCACTTCAAGTTAAAATCGATGACACTCTTTTTGCCGTAGAAAACGGTGCAACTGAAATTGATATGGTGATCAACCGCGGAGCATTTCTTTCCGGAGATTATCAACAAGTATTTGATGAGATCGTAGCCATCAAAAAAGCATGTGGCGATACTCACCTCAAAGTAATTTTAGAAACAGGTGAACTCGGATCTTACGATCGAGTACGTTTAGCATCTGAAATTGCAATGGAGGCCGGTGGAGATTTCATAAAAACTTCAACTGGAAAAGTAACTCCAGCCGCTACCCTTCCCGTTACTTTAGTGATGCTTCAAGCAATTGCTGATTTTCATCAACGTACGGGTAAAAAAATTGGAATGAAACCAGCGGGTGGAATCAGAACTTCTAAACAAGCCATTCAATACCTTTGCATGGTGAACGAAACACTGGGGCCTGAATGGCTTACCCCAAATCTATTCCGATTTGGAGCAAGCGCTCTAGTGAATGATTTACTCAAACAAATTTTTAAAGAAGCAACCGGGCACTATTACTACGATAAAGTGTTCTCAATCGATTAACAGCGACAAATTTATAACGAGGCTTTTATGCAAGATCATCAGAATAAAATAATCAATTTTGAATATGCACCTTCCATCGAATCAATCGATATCGTGAACATTCAACCAAAAAACAAACTTTTCATTGATGGAAAGTTTGTAGAACCAACGAGCAAAAAATACTTTGCATCCATTAATCCAGCTACCGGTGAAACTCTCGCTCAAATTGCGGATGCAAATGCAAAAGATGTAGATCTAGCAGTTAAAGCGGCTCGCAAGGCATACACCAAAACTTGGTCTAAACTTTCAGGTAAAGAACGTGGAAGATATTTGTTTCGAATTGCTCGTATGATTCAAGAGCGCGCTCGTGAATTAGCGGTATTAGAAACTCTTGATAACGGAAAACCAATCAAAGAATCTCGCGATATTGATATTCCATTAGTTGCAGCTCATTTTTTCTATTACGCTGGTTGGGCTGATAAGCTTGATTATGCAGTTCCAGGAAAAGAAATTAAATCCCTCGGCGTTGTTGGACAAATCATTCCATGGAATTTCCCACTCCTCATGGCTGCTTGGAAAATTGCTCCAGCATTAGCCTGTGGAAACACAGTGGTATTAAAACCTGCTGAAACCACCTCACTTTCCTGCCTCCTACTTGCTCAAATTTTTCAAGACGCTGGCTTACCAGATGGTGTCGTGAACATCGTTACTGGAGCTGGTGAAACAGGTGCAGCCATTGTAAATCATCCCGATATCAATAAAATCGCATTCACTGGATCTACCGATGTGGGAAGAATCATTCAAAAAGCAGTGGCACACACCGATAAAAAACTCACACTGGAACTCGGCGGAAAATCTGCGCACATCATTTACGAAGATGCTGCAATTGAACAAGCGGTAGAGGGCGTGATCAACGGAATCTACTTTAATCAAGGGCATGTTTGCTGTGCAGGTTCACGCTTATTGCTAGAAGAATCCATTGCTGAAATGTTTGTAGGTAAATTAAAAAGCAGAATGGAAAAACTCCGTGTTGGAAATCCTCTGGATAAAAACACTGATATTGGAGCGATCAATTCAGCAGGTGAATATGGAAAAATTAAAAAATTAATTGAAAGTGGTATTGCAGAAGGCGGAGAATACTTTGAGCCTTCAATACAAATTCCAACTAAGGGTTATTTTCAAAAACCGTGTTTTTTTAATAAAGTTTCATCCGCTTTTTCACTCAGCAGAGTAGAGGTCTTCGGACCAGTGCTCACGATTTCAACTTTCAGAACCGCTCAAGAAGCGATCATGAAAGCAAACGACACTCAATACGGATTAGCGGCTGGTGTTTGGTCTGAAAAAGGATCTAAAATTCACAAAACCGCTGCAGCCCTCAAAGCGGGTGTGATCTGGGCTAATACCTATAACAAGTTTGATCCAAGTTCACCTTTTGGTGGATTTAATGAAAGTGGCTTTGGGCGCGAGGGCGGTAGACACGGTCTATTCCCTTATCTATCCATCAAGTAATCAAGAGGTTTAAAATGAGTGAATTAATTAAAATTTCAAAAACAATCAAACTATTCATTGGCGGAGAATTTCCTCGTACCGAATCAGGAAGAAGTCATCCGGTTTATCTTTCCAAATCTAAAAACCTTTATGCTTACCTATGTAAAGCATCAAGAAAAGATTTGAGAAACGCAGTCACGGCTGCACAAGAAGCTCAAAAAGGTTGGGCTTCCCGTTCCGCTTATAATCGCACCCAAATTCTTTATCGCATGGCTGAAATGACAGAAGGCAAGCGCGAGGAATTTATCGAAGTGCTCACTAAAACGGTAGGCTACACTAAAATTGCTGCAAATAAAGCTGTGGATGAAGCAGTGGATGCGTTTGTCTATTATGCGGGCTTTGCTGATAAATACCAACAACTCATCGGTTCAGTAAACCCTGTGAGCGGGCCCCACCATAACTTTACCTCTTCAGAGCCAGTAGGAGTAGTAGCACTCATTTGTAATTCAAAATTTAATTTAGGAAATATGGTTGCACAAATTTCTGCAATCATTGCTTCTGGAAATTCTGTCGTCGTGATCATGGCAGATGATGGCGCTGCCACTCTTGCTCCACTTTCTGAAGTGTTTGCCACTTCTGATTTACCAAAAGGTGTAGTGAATTTACTCACTGGTGATCTAAATGAACTTTATTCTCACCTAGGCACTCACATGGAAATCAATTCCTTAAGCTATCAAGGTACTAATAAAAAGCTCTTAGGCGAATTGAAAGAAATGGCTGCTGGAAATATGAAACGCGTAGTTACACCCGTAAATGAACCACTCTCCCTTGATCATTTAGTGAGCTATGTTGAATACAAAACCGTTTGGCACCCAATCGGAAACTAAATAGAAAGTTCATTATGGCTAAGAAAATTGTAGTAACTTACCTTAATTTTTTCACTAATCCTGAGAGGGATGAAAAAACTTTGGCTCCAATCTTAAGTCATGATTTTAATTTTAAAAGTCCTCTAGGTGAGTTCCATACTGCAGAGCACTTTTTAAAAGATTTAAAAAGAAATGTTCTTGGAATTAAAGAAATTCATATTCACCATATCATTGCTGAGGGCTCAAAAGCAGGTGCTCTTTATGATGTCATTTCTCATCACTCTGATATTGGTAAACTCAGATTCAGTGAATGGTTTGAAACAAAAGATGGCAAAATCACATCCATAGTTTCTACTTACGATGCGAGCAATGTGCATCCTACTATTTCGAGTATTTAATTACTTTAAACTAACTAGCTGATCTTTTTGATCCAGAGTTTCTAAATCAGAATACCCACCAATGAGTTTATCTGCTGCATAAATCTGTGGTGCAGTTTTCATCCCATTCTTCTTTTCTTGATCATCCCATTGCTGATCCGACCAATCATCCATCATGATTTCTTCAAAACTTAAACCACGTTGTTTGAGTAGGTTTTTTGCTTTAACGCAATATGGACATACCTTAAGTGAATAAATGGTGATTTTCATACACTGACTCTAGCCCAAAATTATGATAAAACCAAATGATGAAAACATTAGGAATGCGACACGTTGCTCTAAACGTTAAGAATGCTCAAGTGTCTAAAGAGTTTTATTGTAAAGTTTTAAAGATGGAAGTGGAATGGGAGCCAGACGCTAAAAGCGTTTATGTTGCCACTTATACGAAAGATCCAAAAACGGGTGAACGTAAATCATTGGATAACATAGCCCTACATCAAGCAGATGCACCACTCCACAAACCTGGATCTTTAAACCATATTGGATTTTTTGTTGCTACCATGGCTGAAGTGGATCAATGGCATGATCATATTGTTGCTTGTGGTGCCAAAATTGTAAAAGAAATCAAAACCCATCGCGATGGTGCCCGTTCATTTTATTTTGAAGATATCGATGGCAACGTGATTCAAATGTTGTTTCATCCACCGATGATGACCTAGTGAGCATGGATCATTATTTGCATTCTATTTTATAGAAGGCGGTAATTTTATGGCTCAAATCTTAATTGTATTCGGCACCACCCAAGGACAAACTCGTAAAATTGCTGAAGTGATCGCTGAAGAAATGAGATCTATGCAGCATGTTGTAGATTTTTTTGAAAGCTCCCTCATTTCACCCAACATTAATCTAGAAAAATATGACGCCATCGTAGTGGGAGCCTCAGTACATGCAGGCGGATATCAAAAAAGTATAAAAAACTGGGTAAAAAAGAATGCTTTTGCACTCAGGAATAAAAAAGCTGCCTTCTTCTCTGTCTGTTTGGGAATCCTTGAAAATGATGAGAAGGTACGCTCTAAAGAACGGAAATATGTTCAAGATTTTCTACTAGAAAACAATTGGAAACCCCAAAAAACAGCAATGTTTGCTGGAGCCCTCCCTTATTCTAAATATAATTGGTTAGTAAAATACTGGATGAAGAGAATATCAAAAAAAGCGGGCGGAGATACGGATACTTCCCATGATTATGAATACACCAATTGGAATGAGGTTGGGAATTTTGCACTTGAGTTTAGTCAGCTTTTAATTAATTCAACTCTACTCGACCATCAATCACGCGTAGGTGAAGATCACCTTTTAAAAACTTAAATATCTTTAAGGTACCCTCTTCACCCAATTGTGAGGAAACAAGGCCACTCGAAGTGAAATCTTCAATTGTTTGAGCTTTTAATCTCACTAATAATAATAAGGATCCTGGAGGTACGATGTGCTTACCTGCTATTTGATATTCATCCGCTATCAACGACAGACAAACTTTTAGCAAATCCATAATAAAGTTTTCATCTACCGATGCTTGAAGAATATTTTTACGTTTTAAATCTGCGGGCAATTCACTTTCGCCCTTTAAGCCAGTTGCAATTGCAGCTAAGATTTTTTCAAAATGAGGTGCTTTTAATTCACCCTTAGATAAGCCACGAAATGCCTGCAATTGCTCTAATGTGGTTGGTTTCACCTTGGTGAGATCAATGAGTACGCCATCTTCCGCTAACCATCGACGTGGTACATTCAATTCACGAACGCGTTTTTCACGCCATCTCACCAGTTCAAGCAATATTCCGTAATCTTTTAAATTAAATTTTCCTGATTGAGCTAACCGCTTAGTGATTTCTTCCGGTGGAACTTCATACAATCCACGTTCTGTGAATTTTGCACTTAAATCGAGAGACCATTTTTTACGATCTGTTTTTTCTAATTTTTCAAATAATGAGTGCGCCACTTCAATTAAGTGCTTCACATCTAAAATTGCATATTCTAAAACAGGCGCCGGAAGTGGTCTTTTTGCCCAGTTTGTTCTTGCATAAGCTTTCGGGTGATCAATACCCAAAACTTGTTTCATTAAATTACCAAGACCAATGCTATCGCCTAGTCCGCATAAAGATGCTCCCACTGCGGTATCAAACAAAGGAGCTGCCAAAACATCCATTGCGGCGAGCAAGCATTCTTGATCTCCATGGGCTGCATGAACTATTTTTAATATATTTGGATTAGTGAAAATATCGGCAAGAGGTTTCAGTTCTTTTTTTGAAAATGCTTGAATATCAATTAACCAAGCATCATCTAAAGTAGCAAGTTGGATAATTTCTAACTGAGGGAAGAAAGTACTTTCGCGGATAAATTCCGTATCAAAGGCAATTTCTTTAGCTGCAGATAAATTCTTACAAAGTTTTTCAAGCTCAGCAGGATTACTAATTAAGACAAGCGACATGTGAGCTGAATTACCTCAAAAAAGCGATGATGACTAAAGTTTAGGTGCAGTTCCGTAAGGGATACCGTTGATAATTAAAAAGCCATTTTTATGGGCTCCACCATCACGATTACCTGGATTGTAGTGAACCCAATGAATGATTGCTCCCATTGGAGAAGGAAGACGAGCTTTAGGACCAACAGTGATATAATCCCCGCAAGCTACAACTTTCATTCCAGTGCGAATCATTGGAAGTTGTCCAAATTCATCGTTATAGATCACTTCGATATCACCTTTTGAATTATCCACTAAGGAAATTGCAAAATGAGCGTGACCAGTTTTATCATTATAAATTTGAGCAACCGTTCCTTCAACCAAAGCTCTTTTGAGAGTTTGATCTGGGGTATTTCTCTTCCACTGAATGACTTGCTCATTTTGGTATGGAAGTGCTTCATGATTAAGATCGAGGCAAGTTAAATTATTGGGTAAAATTGGAATTTCAGCAGCAGAAGCTACTAAATTTGCTTGGAAACCTAAGAACAAAACCAGGACACGTATCGAAATCTTCATTCTATACCTCTCAGTGTGTTTACTTACTGCTGATTGGTATACTCTATAACTTTGCTTATTGATAAGAAAATATTAATAATTTGAAATTTTTTAATATATTGCAGTGAGTTACGCAGCTTTTTCTGCCAACTTCTCTTTCACTTCAATGATCCGAATCCTCACTTTTGCCCGTGGACCGGCTAAAAAGAAGTCTGTTTTGCTTGGATCGGTTTGATAGATTTCAAAGGCATACATGGCAATCACCTGAGAAGCGTGATCTTCAGCTTTTTGATAAGCCTCAATTTTTGCCCGTGATTTAAACCATTGAACCGCATGCTCTTGCACGTCTGGCTTCACAAAAGGCTGTGAAATCAGGCTTTCTACGAAGTCTGCGAATTCCTCATCCTCAGCGTTTTGTTTGGAACGAAAATCATGAACCCGTTTTAAAGGCTCTGGATCGGCGTTCATCAATGCCAATTCTAACTCCAAGATTTCATCTGAGCTAGTAAGAGCCTCGCATAAAATACGGTCTTTCGAATCAACGTTACTGACAATTAAAGCGATTGTTGGCTGCTCTTTATCCTTCATACAATAAACATATCGGACTAAATTGGTCAGATATTGAGGACTATTTATTTTATTATTAATTTGATAACCATAGAACTGTAAAAAAAATGGACACTCAGATAACTAACTTATTGGAAAAACAAGTAAAACGACGTCGAACCTTTGCGATCATTTCGCATCCCGATGCAGGGAAGACCACGCTCACTGAGAAGCTCCTCCTTTACGGTGGAGCAATCCATTTGGCCGGCGCGGTTCGCGCAAAAGGAACTCAAAGAAACACCACTTCCGACTGGATGGAAATCGAAAAGCAACGCGGTATTTCGATCAGTACTTCTGTGCTTCAATTTGAATATAATGGATATGTAATTAACCTACTCGATACTCCGGGACATAAAGATTTCTCGGAAGATACTTATCGAACACTCATGGCTGCCGATGCAGCAGTAATGTTGATCGATGGAGCAAAAGGTGTTGAGCCACAAACGAGAAAACTTTTCGAAGTTTGTCGCATGCGTGGAATTCCTATTTTTACTTTCATCAATAAAATGGATCGCCCCTCTCGCGAACCACTCGATCTTTTAGAAGATCTCGAAAAAGTTTTAGGAATTCGTTCTTGCCCAATGACCTGGCCAATCGGATCAGGAGATCGTTTTCGCGGAGTTTATGATCGTCAGTCAAAGGAGATCATGTTCTTCCATGCCGATGCTTCTGCAGCTAAAGGAAAAAAACTGGAAGCAAAAATGACTGGTGTCGATGATCCAGAATTTTTGAAATCACTCGCTGGAACTCGGAATGATGAGTACGAAGCAAAAGAACTTTATGATCAATTTAAATCTGAATTAGAACTTCTCGAAATGGCAGGAGATGATTTTGATTGGGATCGCGTATTGCGTGGTGAACTCACTCCAGTATTTTTTGGTTCAGCTGCGAACAATTTCGGTGTAGAAAGATTTTTAAATCGTTTCATCGAATTAGCACCCATGCCCGCACCAAGACTCGACTCTCATAAAACGGTAAATGCAGAAGTGGATCCCATCACACCAAAATTCACGGCGTTTGTTTTTAAGATACAAGCAAACATGGATCCTTCCCATCGCGATCGTGTGGCTTTCATCCGTGTTTGTTCTGGAAAGTTTGAACGAAACATGATGGTGAAACACGCGCGATTAGATAAAGACATTAAACTTGCCATGCCAGTTAGTTTTTTTGGGCAAGAGCGGGTGGTGGTAGAAGAGGCTTGGCCAGGAGACGTGATCGGACTAGTCGACACCTCCAGCACCCTCCGCATTGGTGACACCCTCACCGCCATCAAAGGCCTAGAGTATTCAGGCGTTCCATCATTTTCTCCAGAGCATTTCGCTGGTGTGATTATTTTAGATCCGATGAAACGAAAACAACTTCAAAAAGGCTTAGAACAACTTTCTGAAGAAGGGGTAGTTCAAATCTATCGTCAACGCGGATTTGGAGATAAAGATCCAGTTCTCGGTGCAGTGGGAGCTCTCCAATTTGAAGTACTTCAACATCGCTTGAGAACTGAATATGCAGTAGAAGTTCGAATTGAAAAACTCCCCTACGCCCACGCTCGCTGGGTAGTTGGTGAAAACTTAGATCCAGATTTCTTTGAGCGCAGAGAAGATTCTCGCTGTTTACTTGATCGCGATGATTTGCCTGTACTTTTATTCAGAAGTGATTGGGCACTCCGCTGGGCTACTGAAAATTATAAAAATCTTCAGTTCTTAACCACGGCACCACGTAAGAAAACTTAGTTTTTTAAAGATTCAGTGGAAATACTATTTATTCTTGTGATGTTCGCCCATCATGCCGCATCCAGTTTTTCCCATTGCTTCGCAATCTTTCATCATTTCTTCATGGCAAACTTCCATGGTTTTACTGGAGCGTAAACAATCGGCCATTTTTTGATGATGATCGGCCATTTTGATCCGCATTTCAGGAGTCATTTTTGCCATCATCTCACTATCTGCTTTTGCCACAAATGGTACTGCGCAGATCGTTAATGTAAAAATGGTAGCGGAGATCAAATTTTTAATATTTTTCATTTTAATTTTCCTTTAAATTGTTCTTTTCACAAATTAAAGAAGCAAAATTCAAGCCAACCAGTTAGTTGACTGGATGTCTAAAACACTCAAAATGAGTATCAGGCATGTTAGGCATTGAACCCAATCCAATCAGGCCATGAATATTTTTTTCATCGCCCACTGGAGCAGGTACAAACTGTATTGAAACAGTTTGTGAAGGAAGCACTGATTCAGAGCCTGCCCACAATGGACCAGCGGATTGCATTTCAGAAGCATCATTCATATCTATTTTATAAAAACCAATCGTAGTCTTACTGGCCACTTGACCACTAGCAGGTTTTTTTGCAATTCGATCAAATTGAATCTCTAAATTTCCATTCTGATCATTAAACATCCAAAAAAGAGTCGAAATCGAATCTTTGGGATCATATGAATTACACTCTAATGCATTTGAAGGTAATCCTGATTGATAATTAATAAATTTTGTACCAGAAAATGCAACAGCCACCATTTGACGGGCCATGATTGAATTCGTATCACCCATTTTTCTTAAAATACTATAAATTGCCTCATGAGAAATCAGTGCCGCTTTATTGGTTTCAGATAAATTTTCAAAAATTTCACCATCCACTAAAAGGGTTTCCTGATTATCATTATAGTTTGCTAATTGTTCAGTCTTACAATTTTTGGGGATAATCACTTCTTCTGAGTCATCAATTGGAATGAGGCCTGTACCATCAGGAAGTAAACGCATTAACTGATTTACATAATCCGCATATCCGGAATAATCAAAGCCAGGTCGACCTTTTGAAATGTTTTTGAGTGCTTCATGATATTGTGAAACATAAGGAATATTCGTAGTTGGAATTTGGTATCCATACTGAACCCTTCCCTCATACAAATCTAATAACTCAGCACTGATGATTTTTTTATTAGTATCTCGGCAAACAATAGCTCGTCCGCCTCCGCCACTAATTGCACCCGCAACTGCAGGAAGTGCAAAACTCAAGATTCCGATCATCACCCCTGATAA
Source organism: Bdellovibrionales bacterium (assembly GCA_947372355.1). Classification (GTDB taxonomy): domain Bacteria; phylum Bdellovibrionota; class UBA1018; order UBA1018; family CAIMNF01; genus CAIMNF01. The sequence goes on from CANBTI010000012.1 coordinate 11,413, forward strand.
TTTTAAAAAATTCATACCACTCCTTTTTATCATGATTTATTTTTGTATTTAAACTACTTCTTGATGAATGAGGTCAGTTCGGTTTCGTTGGTACTTCCATCTTCAAATCTTAATTTCATCTTTACGATTCCAAATGGCACAGATCCAATAAAGAATTCTCCGGAACTATTGGTAATGTGACAGGTTATGAATGTTCCTGCAGGAACGGAAACCGTTTCCAACACTGCAAGTTGATCGGTTTGAGTATTTTCAGAGCAATGATCCACCATTGAGTTTAAATCATTCAAAATGGCAATAGTTGTTTGCCCTGTGTCAGTTTGGGTTTTTCCATCAAAGCTAATCTCACTCAATAGCTTCACATCATTAAAATCTACGATATCGGATATGCTTGTGGATTGGTCTGCATCCATCGTTGTTCCGTTTTGGGTGATATGAATCACGTAACTTGCACGATCCCCAACTGTGGGTGCGTTTGATAAAATTGAATTGGATTGAAAAACTGGATGCAGAAGAGTGAGCGCTAAAATGGCTGAATTCATAGAGATTCCTTTTGTTCCAAGGTTCATGATTGAACGCTTGGCTTACAATGAGAATATCGGTGTCACTACGCTTTAGAGTAGACTAACTTAATTAACTAAGTCACAGTTAATTAAGTATAGCTAAATTAATAGACACATCTATTTGTAATATATGAATAAATCAATATTTGAATTTCAGGATTATAAAGCATATTTACTCAATAAAATTGGAAAAACTGGTACGAGAACTGGCATGCGATCAGGATTAGCCGCAGCCGTAGTTTGCAATACCGCATACATTTCACAAGTGTTGAACGGCTCTTCTGAATTTAGTTTAGAGCAGGCAGAAAAAGCCAATCACTACTTAGGACACACTGAAGAAGAATCTCATTTTTTCTTATTGTTAGTTCAATATGCGCGAGCTGGAACAACCGCTTTGCGGAAATATTTTGAATCACAAATAAAACTCATCGTTGAACAAAGAGTAAATATTCAAAAAAGATTAGGGGTGAAAAAAAACCTCTCCGAATCTGATCAAGCAACCTATTACAGCTCTTGGCATATTGCCGCAATCCATGTTGCACTCTCTATTCCCCAATTAAATCGTGCGGAATTTATCTCCACTTACTTTGATCTTCCACTCAAAAAAGTGAAAAGAGCTTTGGAATTTTTAGTTTCAGTAGGATTAGCTGAAGAGCATTCTGGAACTTTTAGCATTGGAAAAACCTACATTCATCTCAACAAAGATTCAGAAAACATTTTAAGACATCACACCAATTGGCGCTTACGCGCGATTGAAACTTTCGATCGAGATAAAGTTCAAGATCTTCATTATGCTTCCGTAGTCACCCTTTCAAAAAAAGATGCTTTTAAGATTCAAGATCTCATCATCGAAAACATTCAAAAAATGAACACCATGATTGCCGATTCAAAAGAAGAAGAGGTTTATTGCTTTACGAGTGATTTCTTTAATTTAAGAAAATAACCCAACTATTTAGTAGGCTAATGACTATGAATGACTTGATAAATAACTATGAAATGAAACCCAGCGGCTATTATCGTAAAAAGATGAAAAAGCTCATGGTATCCAAACACAGCGGGATTTAGTTTAGGCTTTTTCAAAGCATAAAAAATAGCACCAATTGTATAAAATAATCCACCAGCGATGATCAGTGAAATATTATTATTTCCGAGTGATTCTTTAAGTTCGCTCACATAAGGGAAAATTAGCCACCCTAATAGGACGTAGAAAATAGCGGTTAACCACCTTGGTGCATTCACCCAAAATACAGATTGCAAGATTCCTAGAAACGCTCCCGACCAAATCACCATCAACAAATGTTTACCTTCGTTTTGCGGTAACACCAACAAACAAAGAGGAGTAAATGTTCCTGCTATTTGGATAAAAATCGCTGACTGATCAAATCTCTTCATGATTGAGCGTGCCTTTGGCTCCCAATGAGGTCTGTGATAAACTGCACTAATCCCAAATAACATTAATAAGCCTACCGAATAGGTGATGCTTGCAATTCTTGCCATTTCATTTGTGCTCAGAGCAATCAGTACGGAGCATGCTCCCAATGCAATAAAAAACGCCTCTTGATGCAGATATCCTCTCAAGGATGGTTTTATTAAGGGTTTGAGTGTACTCATCATTTCATTAAACTATATCCATTGATTTTTATCACGGTCTAAATCGACACATTCACAGATTGTTAATTTTACCGCAGAATATAATTAAAGGAAAATCATGAAAGACTTTCATTTAAAACCATCTATCTTTTCACTTATAGCCTTATGTTTGTACTTAAGTGCTTGCGACTTACAAACACTGAGCCGTGGCTCGAATCATTCCGACACTGGTCAAAACGCTTTGACTTCAGATCGACAATTTGTGATTCCACCAAGCATCACACTTAAAACACCGAGTGAAGCCATTAGTTTAAACAGCACTCCTACATTTACTATTTCAAATGTGGAAAACGGATTCACTGTGCAGCTCTTTTCTGACGACTGCACCACTCCAGTTGCATCGGGTATCGCTTCAGGAAATACGATTGAACTCACCAGTTCTCCAATCACCAAAGGACGCTATCAGTTTCACTCACGTCAGAATAACAGTCGTGGATGGATTTCAAATTGTTCTGAAGTTTTTGCTGATTACCAATTGAGTGGAACAGCCATGGTTTCTAAATGGCAAACCAATAGCCACTCTTCCAATATTTCCCTTCCGATTTCGTCTGGAAATAAATATCACATGCTTGTCGACTGGGGAGATGGTTCAACGAAATCACTCATTAACTCTGCCAGTGATTCAGCAGCAACTCACAATTACACACCTTCCGGCGCTGAAAGTGATGAATGGATCATTACTATATTAGGTACAGCTGAAGCATGGACTCCTGATTTGACTTCCAACGATAAGGATAAATTATTAGAAATTAAGGAGGCTGGGGATTTGGGCTGGATCACCTCTCCTACTGGTACCACTTCCACGAGCACCGATACAATTACAGATACAGATTCTGAAATAGAAGAGTAAAAATTCTTAGGTCACTTTGCCATGAATTCTAAAATTGCATCTTTTTTACGAATCGTATCGTGATACCCAAGCTCAATGAGTTGGCTAGTATATGCTTTTTCAAATGCTAAATAACTAAGCATATCCCATCCCTTATCTTCCTTTGCCCCTACTCCACGGAGCAAAAAACGAATGATGGTTGGAAACTCTTTTAACGTTCCTTGAGCTAGTTGCCCTAGATCCTGGCTCGGGCGTAACATTAAAAGTGGAATCGAACGAAGATGGAGCGGATGAGCTTTTCTTTGCTCTTCAGTAAACAATGAAAGGGTTTGATTAATGCGCTCAACTCTTTCAGCATCATTTTCTAAGGAATCTAAGAAAACAGCATTCAGCAAAACTCCGCCGATTTCAGCAATCGATAACTCTTCACGTTTTAGGGTTTGATTGAGTTCGAGAGTTTGCTCATCTGATCTCACATAACGAATTCCTACTGCGATAATCTTATCCGCACCCAAGTGGATTGCCGGGCTTAAAGGAGAATTTAATCGAATACAACCATCTCCATACAAGGCTCCATCAATTTTTACTGGCGGGAAAAATAATGGAATAGCACTCGATGCCATCACATGCTCAGTAGTCAGTGGTACACGAACTCCAATTCGGGTTGAACGAACCCAAGGGACAGTTTTTTCATCACCATCATAAAAACTAACCGCTGTACCCGTTAAATAATTGGTAACAGAGACACTCACCCCTTTTAAAATTCCACTTTTGAAATATTGGGGAAGACGATCCAAATGAAGTTCATCCTGAAGTAACTCACGGAGAGGTTGTGTATTAAGTAGATGATTTGCTTTTTTTTGTCCAAAAGCACCACCCATTCCAACTGTTCCTAACCACTTGGAACCAAGCGCAGCGACTGAACCTGCATCCGTTCGATAAATTCTCTCAGAACTGAGATTCATCCAAAGATCCCATAAACCTTTTGCAGCTGAACTAAATTGATCTGCACGAGACATGAGATATGTAGCATTAATCGCTCCGGCAGAAACGCCGGTCATGATTGAAAATGGAGATTGAGTTGCACCCGTAATCTCAGCAATCGCTTGCACCACTCCTACTTGATATGAGGCGCGAGCACCACCGCCGGTAAGAACTAGTCCGAGATTCATATTTTAATTTTAGCAAAAAATCTTTCATCCTGTGAACTTTTCGAGGAGATATTTTTTTGACTGTTTAACTCAAAGGCTATTCATTAATCTTAAAATCGATGAAGTAATCAAAGTTTTTTCGAATCTGATTTCTATTCAATTTATGAGTCGGAGTGATTTCCCCGTACTCAAGTTCAAAATCACGGGACAAAATAAAAATTTTCATTATTTTTTCAGAAATTTTTTGATCTTCATAAAGCTTGGTAATTGATTTTGTGATTTCATTTTTTAAATCATCATCTTCCACCAATACGCCTTCAACCATTCCAGGCGTAAACTTATAATGAAGCAATACATCCTCTTTTAAAGTGATTAATGCCACTAAACCTGGCAATTCATCACCCAAAATACAAACATTTGAAATTTCTGAAATTTTCTTTAATTCATTTTCAATTGGTACCGGTGCAATCATCCGTCCATTAGGTAATTTGATGATTTCTCGAATGCGCCCAATCAGGTGAAGTTGAGGAATCCCATTTGAATCATTGATCCACTCGCCCAAATCACCTGTTTTCATCCATCCCTCTGGAAATAATACAGCATCGGTTTCTTCAGGATTTTGATCATAAGCAATAAAAACGTGGGGTCCCTTTACCCAAACTTCACCATCACTGCTGAGCTTTACTTCCGTTCCAGGCGGAATTGTTCCCACTGTTTGAGCAAGTTTGAGATCCCTTGGTGAATGCGTGAGAGTAATCAATCCTGTGGATTCAGACATTCCATAAATTTCCTGGATTTCAATGCCCAACCTTAAAAACCAATCAAATACTACAGGAGGTAATTTTGCTGCACCTGAAACCGCTAATCTCAAACGGTCTAGACCGATCGATGTTCTCACCTGGTTCAAGTAAACTTGATCGAGTAAAGTTCCTACCCATTTTACATCCGTAAGATAGGTCACCAGTTTAGGCTTATGATTTTCAATCTGCTCTTTCATTCGCTGCCAGACCCTTGGAACTGCTAAAAGCATCGTTGGGCGCACTTCCTGAAGTTCCGGTAAAAAACGATCAAAACTGGAATTAAACCAAACTGGATATCGCATCGTTAATGCTACTGCCACTGCATGAACTTTTTCTGCAACGTGTGCTAATGGTAAAAAAGAAAAAAGAACACCATTCGTGAACGGAAGATTCCATTCACGAGATAATGAATCAGCAACATAGGTAAGATGTTTTAAGCCAATTAAAACGCCCTTAGGAGTTCCTGTAGTGCCGGATGTGAAAATTGAGCTGCATGCTTTTTCTGGATCAATTTTGAGCAACATTTGCTGAGCGATCAGGATCAGTGATTTTTCATCTTCTGGAACAATATCGATTAACTTTTTAGAGGCATCCGAAAAAGTAAGAACTTCAATTAGATTTTCTGAAAAATTAGAATGAATTAATGTATCTGAAACAATCAACATTGGTTTTGCCAATTCAATCATTTTCAAATAATCACTTTTGAGGGTGGTGGGATGAATTCCAATAGAAACCATTCCAGCAAGCCATGTTCCTAATTCCCAATGAACCCATTCAGGAGAATTGGGGGCAAAGATTACCACTCGATCATCACCAGTTGAATTGCTCAGTTGCTCTTTTTTTCTCTGCAAATAAATGGCGATTCGAATCACTTGTAGCCAATAAACGCGAACTGAAATTGGCTGCCATTTTTGATTGGAATCTTTATAGTATTGGGCAGCAGAATCGGGCTGGTCTGAATACCAAAGCTGAAGTCGGTGCAATAATGTACTATTATTTCTCATCGATGTGTAAGGATCTAAAATCAACTGGAAAAGTCATGGAGTTTGCTACGATTGTTTTCGCATCATTGGCATAAATTTTTGAATACCAATAATAGTTCCTTCCAATGAGAGTCACATAATTTCTAGTTTCAGAAAAAGGAATCAAATCTAAAAACAACAATCGGTTAGTCATTGGATATCTTTTTTTCCAACGATCCACAGCTTCTGGTCCAGCATTATAACTAGCCAATGCAAGTTCAACATCACCTTGAAAACGATCCACTAAAGCTTCAAAATAACGAATCCCTATTCTGAGATTTGCCTCAGGAGTAAATAACTTCTTTCGATTAACGCTTCTATCCATCAATCTTGCAGTTCTAGGCATCAATTGCATCAAACCCACTGCACCCACTCTAGAGTGTGCATCTTCTTGAAACGCACTTTCTTGACGAATGAGAGCCGTAATTAAAAATGGATTTACGCGAGAAACTTTTTCAGAAATAGACTGAAGATACTTCAATGGGTAAAAAAGTTTTAACGTTGAATCTACTACATATTCACTTTGAGTTCTAAAAACGCTATCTAAAATTCTGAATAGAGAGAATGAATCCTTGGCACGATATGCAAATGTTGAAAGATATAAACGAACACCAGGCTCTAAGGTTCCTAAATACTCCGGTGACAATCTCACTGGAGATAAAAGTTTTCTTACTCCTTGAGTATTTCCCATATTATCCAAATCTTCGATTGCTTCAATCCAAGCGTTATAGGGAGTTTCACCCGCTGCCCTCATTTTAATGATGGGATCAACCGGTTGATTTAAATTACCAATTAAAAGCGAAGTTCCACTACTCATAGAGAGAGTATGAAACCCCAATGGATTCATTTTAAATAATTGATCGTAGGTTGCTAAATACTCTTCTTGTTTATCACCAGCTTTGGAACAAAAGGCACTCCAATAAAGAGCTCTAGAAGAAAAATCATTCGCACCCATTTTTGATAAACGACCGAAAACTTTTTGTGCTTCAACGCAATCTTTGGTCATGATTGAAAGCAATCCCAAACGAAAACGAGCATTTTGAGTATAACGGCTTGATTGAGGTTTTAATTCCTTTTGGGCGCATTCATCTGCTTTACGATAAAGGGCCATTGAAGTTTTTAATTTTTGCTCATCTGGAAAATACTCTTCCGCTTTTAATCCAAGATAACTATAAAGTTCGATATCAGCGCATGTTTCATCTGATTGTAGTTTTACCGCAAGTGCTTCCAAATCCGATGTCCAACTTTTGAAAGATTTTAAAGCACGATAATAATCGCCTTCTTGCTGATGGGGGAAATGAGAGATCACTCCTTTTTTAATATTCTGTACTACTTCCTGAACACCTTTTGATTTCTTGTGTTTACCTTTTTTGGATTTTTTTGCAGCTATTACCTTTAGTGCGACTTCTTCTTTATCATTCTCTTTGGCATCTTCTTTAGTGTCGTCAGCATCGGCTGTTTCTTCGATGAAAAAGTTTTGATTCCAATCCGGCTTCAAGTAAAGACACTCGGTAGCATTTTTAAACTGACTCAAACAATGACGATAGTTACTTTCATTACTTTTTTGAGAAACAAATTTTAATAGATTTTTTCTAGTAGGATCAGCGTTTCTATTAGATAGATTTTTTAACAATGCATCCGAAAGATGCGGACCGGCCCCACCGGAAACCAAAGTAAAATCAGATTTACGTGCTTGCATCACCTTTTCAATTTCGGAGTGCTTCGTAGTGCTACAAGATAAAAAAGCTGGCAAAATAGAGCATAATATTGCTGTTTTAAAAAAACCGCTGTGCAAAAAAGATTTCGCTGAGTAAACTAACATCGATGCAAACTCCGTCACTCACCCTACAGGGTGATCATGTAAAAATGCTTTGGATAACTGATCCCTGGTCCACTTTAGATCAATCTAAGGATACCACGCTGAGACTCATGCTTGAAGCAATTAACATGGGAATTCCAACTTATTGGAGTGCGTCGGATCAACTATTTTCAACCACAATTCCTGGCCATGTGATGGCGTTAGATTTATCAACGCACTCAAAAGATTTAGGAAGTTTAGATTTATCTCAATCAAAGCTACAACCATTTCCACTGTCAATTTTTCAACAAATTCATGATCGTATCGATCCGCCTGTAGATGAACTTTATCGAAAAATAATTGATCAATTGATCGCACATGGGGCCAAGAAATCTCAAATTTTAAATCCACCTGAACTTTTGAAAAATCAAAGCGAGAAAGTTCCCCCTTTGGATCTCTTTGAATACACGCCGCGGATGCAAATCATCCAAAATGAAATCGACATCCATTTGTTAGAAAAACTTTTTTCAAATGATTTAGAAATTGTGAGTAAACCACTTCATCTTGCTCAAAGCATTGGGGTTGAAAAACACCCCGTTCCTAAAAACAGTAGTGACTGGAAACATTTAATCTCAAAACTAACCAATCAATACACACAAGAAATTTTGATTGAAGAGTTTTTACCTGAGATCAATCTAGGTGAAGTTCGAATGTGGTTTGCGGGGAGTCAGTTGATCGCAGCCCTAAAAAAATTTCCAAAATCTGGTGATTTTAGAGTTCTCATTGATGAGGGTTCCAGGGTTGCCGCATATCATTTAAGTGATGAAGAAAAAATCATTGCTCAAAAGATAGGTCTATCACTACAAAAACAAGGAATCTTACTTGCAGCAGTGGATTTAATTGGAAATAAAATATGTGATTACAATATTACGAGCCCTGGATTGCTTGTTCAATTGGAACAGGTCCATGGCGGAAAAAACTTTGCTAAAGAAATTTTAATCCAGGCACTTCAATACCCTGCTCTGAAGGATCACGAATAAGATTTTGCAAACTCTTTACCTTATCTTGAAGGCTAATGGGTAAAACATCTTCTTTTGGAACCAGTGAACCAATTTTAATTTCACCCGATACCAACTTCAACGTTTCTTCTTTCAACTTACCTTCACGACGCAACTCGGTGAGTTTTCTCTTCGCACCTTCAATCGAATAACGATCTACATGCAAAAGCTGTCTGACTAAAATCAAGGATTCAATCTGAGTGCGACGATACACTCGCTGACCTGAGCTAGCTTTATCTGGAGCCAAAAAAGGAAATTCACTTTCCCAAAAGCGAATCACGTAGGGTTTAACACCAACGATTTCCGCTACATCACCGATTCGAAAATATAGGCGATTGGGAATCAGAACTGGGTTCATTCTTCATCCTCATCATCTTTACCAGCACGACGACGAATCATATCATCCGTAATTTCTTTTCCCTTAAGAGTTTCATTCACTTCAGCGCGTAAAACTTGTGAAGGTTTAAAAGTTAAAACTCTTCTAGCTGAAATTTCAATGGATTGTCCGGTTTGGGGATTTCTTCCTGTGCGTGAACGTTTTTCACGAACAACAAAATTTCCAAATCCTGAAATTTTTATTTTGCCGCCACTACCAGTGAGTTCACCCTTCATCGTATCGAAGATGAGCTCCACCATATCGGCTGCTTCTTTTTTAGAAAAACCTATCTTTTCGTGAATTGAATCAACGAGATCTGCTTTAGTTAACGCCACGCTATCCTCTCAATCCTGCTTTGAATTCTTCTTGCCATTTTTTGACAATGATTTCAGAGCACTGATCTACTTGTTTTTCTTCTAAGCTCTTTGCATCATCAGAAAAAATCACCCTAATACCAATACTGATTTTTCCTTCAGGGATGTGAGCTCCCTTATAAGTATCAAAAATCTTTACGATTTTTGCAATGGGCTTCCCATGTTTTATTGCAGATTGTATCAAATTTTCTGCTGGAACGGTCTCATCCACCAAAATTGCGAAGTCTCTCTCCATTGTTGGGAAGCTAGACCACGCTTTATAGGCTCTTTCTTTCATTGGAGTCAAAGAAATGACGGGGTCAATTTTGAATTCTGCCCAATAAACAGTGTTCCTTAACTTCAATTCTGCTTCTAACTTTGGATGAATGCGTCCGAAAAATCCAATCGCCTCTTTTCCTACTGCAACTTGCATGGATTGTCCGGAATGATAAAGCTGAGAGCATTTATCCATCGCGGTGGAATCGAGTAATGCAGCATCCGCGGCACGCATTCGAATTCCTTTGGTAGCTAGTCGATCAAAAAGATTTTCAACAATGGCTTTTAAATCATAAAAATCTACTTCACCACGTTCGGATTGAATTGCTTGATCATAGCGAGGACCAGAAATTAAAAAACTTACCACCCAGTGTTCTTTCACTCCGGTATCTGTTTCACTTTTTGCTTCAATCGTTTGATCTAAAGGAGCTTGAAATACAGGACGCACCTCAAACAAACGAATCGCCAATGGATCCGATCCAAAATGGTGGCGCTCGTTTTCTTGATAAGCCTTCATCATTCCTGGAATGAGAGAAGGAACCATATATCCTTGCTCTTCAGAAATAGGATTTAAAACCTTCACTGAAGATTTCATTCCAAATTTTTGAATCCAAGAATCGCTTTGAAAAGAATAATTTAAAACCTCCGTTAGCCCTTCAGAGGCGAGAATATCTTTCATTTCATCGATCGTATTCAAACGATGAGCAAGTGGATTTCCATGATTCGTTTTAGGTAATCCGCTCAATGCAGGAATAGAAGTAGGAATGGCATTATATCCAATCGAACGAGCCACTTCTTCCGCGATATCTTGAGGGATATTTAAATCTAAACGGTAAGATGGAGAAGAAACTTCAATTTCAGAGCCATGAGTTTTCACTTCGCATTCGAGTGAAGTTAAAATGTTTAAGATTTTATCTTCAGCTAAATCAGTTCCTAAAAATTGATTGATGTATTGAACAGTGGTTTTAATTTTCTTAGGGTTAAGTTTTTCGCGTGATGCTAGTTGAACTTTTCCTGAGCCTACCACATCTCCGCCCGAAACTTTAATCACCAGATCGGCTAATCTTGAAATCGCGAGTGCATGTCCTGCAGGATCAATTCCTTTTTCAAAACGTAAGGAAGCTTCCGAACGACGAGCAAACCGAAATGCTGCACGACGAACGAGAGTTGGATTGAATTCAGCACATTCTAAAAATACATTTTTGGTAGAATCAGAAACTTCGCTATTTCCGCCACCCATGACACCTGCTAATCCTACCGGCTTTTTGCCATCGGCAATAATTAACTCTTCGCCCGTTGTTTCCACTTCTCCACCATCAAGCATCGGAAGTTTTTCGCCCTTAAGTGAGCGTCTCACTTTAATGATTCCGCCTTCTAATTTATCGGCATCATAAATGTGTACTGGAAAGCCATATTCAAACATTAAAAAATTACTGATATCGACAATGTTATTGATGGAGCGTTGGCCGATTGCCTCTAATCTGAGTTTCAACCATTGAGGAGAAGGTCCTACTTTTACACCATTGATCGAACAACCAAAAAACTGAGGTGCATCTTCGCCTGCTTCGAGTTCAATTTTGATCGGTGAATTTTTAAAATCTAGTGCATTCACTTTTGGATTCTTTAGTGGTTTACCCGTTGCTGAAGCCACTTCTCTCGCCATTCCACGATGACTCAAACAATCTCCGCGATTGGCAGTGAGTTTAATTTCAAAAAGTGTGTCATCGATTCCAAGAACATCAGCGATCTTCCAGCCCACTGGGGTTTTTTCAGGTAAAATCAAAAGCCCTTCAGATTCTTTGGCCATTCCAAGTTCTGTTTCTGAACAAAGCATCCCCATGGAAACATGACCGCGAATTTTTCCTTTTTCGATCTTCATTCCATTTGGAAGAAGCGCTCCCACTTGAGCAAGAGGAACAATATCTCCCACCTTCATGTTTTGAGCGCCACAAACAATATCTAAATATTGGCTGGTTCCATCTTCACCTTTTCCAATATTCACTTTACACAGAGATAAGCGATCAGCCTCTGGATGCTTTACTTTTTCAATAATTTGAACTGAAATTACTTTTTCTAGTCCCGCATCTTGGCGTTCCACGCCTTCTACTTCTAAACCGCGCGCAGTTAATAAATCCGCCACTTCCTGAGAAGTTTTGAAACCGCTGAGATCAACCCATTCATTTAACCATTGATATGAAATTTTCATGTTTTACCTATATAAATTAAAATTGTTTGAGAAAACGTTGATCCCCTTGAAACATCAAGCGGAGATCGGGAATATCGTGCATCAGCATTGCAATTCGCTCTACACCCATACCGAAAGCAAATCCGCTGATTTCACCTGCATTGTAGCCTGCTAGTTCAAACAATCTTGGATGAACCATTCCTGCACCTAAAATTTCTAACCAACCCGTACCTTTACAAACTGGGCACTTGTGATTTCTTCCACCACAGATGGCACAACTCACATCCACTTCTGCTCCTGGTTCCACGAAAGGAAAATAACTTGGACGCAAACGGATTTTAGTTTCTGAACCAAACATTTCTTTAGCGAAAAAATCGAGGGTTCCTTTGAGATCACTCATCGAAACTTTTTGATCTACCCACAATCCTTCAATTTGATGAAACATGGGAGAATGAGTTGCATCAGAATCATTGCGATAAACAGCACCTGGACAAAGAATGCGAATAGGCCATTTTTCAGCACGCATTGCACGCATTTGTACGGGTGAAGTTTGAGAACGCAAAACAACTCCTGGGCCCATGAAGAAGGTATCTTGCATGTCGCGCGCGGGATGATCTTTAGGAATATTGACTGCTTCAAAATTTAAAAAATCAGTTTCAATTTCAGGACCAACGGTAACATCAAAACCAATTCGTCCGAGCACTTGAGAAACTTTTCTAATCGTACTCGTAACCGGATGAATGGAGCCTGCATGTTTTTTTCGGGAAGGGATGGTGACATCAATTTTTGTTTTTTGAAGACTTGCTTCAATTTCTAAAATCTCGAGTGCATTTTTTTTCGTTTCAATCGCACTTTCTATTTTAGATTTCCATTCATTTGCCAACGCACCTAACTTAGGACGATCTTCAGCGGATACTTGTCCAAGTGCTTTTAGGGCTTCACTCAAGGTTCCTTTTTTTCCCAATACGGAAACTCGAACCTGATCGAGATCAGCCAAAGTGTTAGATTGTTGAATTTGCTTAAGGGCGGCTTCACCTTTTTCAAGGATACCCGATTGAATGGTTTCAAGAGAAATGGATGTACTCATTCCCCATAAAGTAACAAAGGCTCTACCAAAAATGGAAGAGCCTTTGTTAAAAATAATGAATAATTTCGTTGAACTAGCTTAGACGCTTTAATTAAACAGTTGGAGCTAATGGACGAACTTTAGTTACAATCGCTTCGAAAGCTTTTGGATCGTGAATTGCAATTTCAGAAAGCATTTTACGATTTAAAGTGATTTTTGATTTGATCAGCGCGTTAATAAAGCGGCTGTAGCTGATTCCGTTACCGTTTGTGGCAGCAGAAAGACGAGCAATCCACAATCCGCGGAAGTCACGTTTCTTTGCACGACGATCGCGGTAAGCATATTTACCAGCACGATCTAAAAACTCTAACGTACGACGAATTTGACTTCCTAATCCAAGTACAAATCCTTCTGCTCTATCTCTAATTTTATTATTCCGACGGCGGCGTTTAAAACCACGTTTTGCGCGAGGCATAGTATCTCCTAATTATTGCTAAATTTTATTAAATTTCCCTGTGAAAAGCGACGAAAGTTTATTTGCCGTGAGGCATACACTTACGAACGTGTTTCGCATCTCCATCACACATATAACCAGCTGCACGCATACCTAACATTTTAGAGTTAGACTTCTTGCTCAGAAGGTGTCGGCGTCCGGCGCGAGTAAATTTAACTTTGCCGGTCGCGGAAAATTTGAACCGCTTTGCTGCTGCTTTTTTTGTCTTAATTTTCATAGAGAGTGAGAACTTACTCAAGTTTTAAAAAATGATCAAGTCCAAAACTGATGAATCATTGCACGAAATGCAGTTGCGAGGATCATTTGGTACGATTTTCCCCATAAAAGCCATGGAACGAGGAATAAACAGCCCCACCAAAAAAATGCAGACACCCAAATTTGTACCCAGATTCGGGTTAACCAGGTACCCGCTTTGGATAAACGCCATGCTTGAAGGGTCCAAATGAGTAATACCCAAGTAATTTCGTAACCTAAGAACGCATTTTTCTCGAATTTCTGATTCACTTCACTCACAGCACCCCTGAAAGCAGGGTCACGCACTAAAATTACTGAGAATTGAACAAGGGGATGATTCCAAGTGTGCTCCAATTGCTGATAGCTCTCAAAGGCACCCGGGCTAATCGCTTTCATCCATTGCTCTGCCTCGCGAGGAAGCGGAGGTATTTTGGCGTTTATATTTGGGTTTTGAACTAGCTTCGCTTCATTGATTGCTTCTTGATCAGTCATGTTCAAAGTTTATCGATTTATCACACGGTAGGCAATCATTACCGATCGCATCCATTGAATTCATTCAGCTAAACTTGCTAACATATTCAGATGGCGCGTCTTCTCCTGTGCTTTTTACTTTTGATTTTCACCGCTCCTCACTCCAACGCAAAATTGTTTCCTGCCGGACGCGATTGTTTAGACGAAGTGCTGGGTTATATTGAAGGTAAAAATGTTTCTTCACCCGAAAAAATTAAATTAACCGCGGCCGCACAATATAACGAACAGATCTTTAAAAACTTAGGCGAGATCCCAGAAGAAAAACTCACGCCCGTTTTAAATGATGCCATCGATAATTTTGGAAAATACGATGGGAACATTGATGCAAATGGTTTCAAATCTTGGTTGAAAGAAAATCCAGGCAGCATCAAATCAGAAAATAGCTTGGGCACTCACCTAAACGAGCGTTACCAATCTTTTAAAAAAATCCATCCCGAAGTAGATGTGAAAAAAGTGGCTGCAGAGTTTCCGGATGAACTTAAAAAAATTGCATTAGAGTGCGGCGAAAACATCGCTTGTAATGAGGGTAAAGTTAAAAGTTTATTCCTAAAAAAATTCGATAAAAGCTGTGTAGGAAAATTTAAAGAGCAGGCACTTCGAAGCATGGTGACAGGAATTGCACTGACCAATGCTGGATATTTCATTTCCTATTCAAAGCACCCAGAAAAGGGTTACCCATTTGATCTGATGGCGAATAATTTATTATGGACCCCCATCATCACTGAACTAGGTTGCCGCAATACTTTAGCGAACGGAGAGATTGGGAAAAAAATTAATTTCGGACAAATCAGTACCAAGGAAAAAATTAAACTTGGTTCCAATAATTATGTTCAGTACATGAAGCTCTCCCCTCTTTCCAATGTTTCCTACGTTGCCTTTCACACCACCAAACAATTGTTAGAAGGTGAAAAAAATTGGAAAGATGTGAACATGCTCGATCTTACCAAACAGGTTGGTAGCATGAGTATCTGGGATTCGGTGTATCCAGTTCCTAGAATGGTACTGGTGACGGATCCACTTTTTATGAAAGGCTTCCCGCAATTACGAAAATATTATTATCAAAAAATTCCCACTGCAGTGGCGGCGGAAGGATCTTACATTCTCACGGATAGTTCTTTTCGGATTGGTCTTAGCTTCCTCAACACTGAACTCATGAACACCTGGGTAAAAAAATCAGATGAGTGGTGGAATACTGGGTTTGCGCCGAAGACGATTAAGGAAAAAGTTAAAAAAACAGGAAATAACACCAATGCAATTTGAAAAAGTAAATTTTGTAGGTTTACTTTTCATCATGATTTTCATGACTAACGCTTCCAATGCATTTGAAAAATCACTCTCTTCAACAGATTTTGATTCCATCTTCCTAAAACTAAAAACTGCTTCTACCAATAGCCCACTCTCTTGTGCAAAGTTTGAAGATCAACCTGGCTGCAAATCCATGTTTGATCAATTTTGCTCGCAATTTAACAAGAACAAAAAAGCGATGAGCTTTGGCCCTAAAGATACGCCCTATGCGTTTAATCTAAAGGCTAAACCCAATGGATTTACCCCAGAGTTTTTCGAATTCCAAACCGCAAAATTGGGAGCCATCAAAAATAACAAACTGCCCGATGATTTTATCAAAAATCTGGATCCAAGTTATTCCTCAACTCTTGAAAAGTATTTGGGTCAAAAAAAGCAAATCGATATGAACGTGGATGAAGCCGCTCAATCCTCACTGCTCGTAGATCAACTTTCTTCGATGTACAACATTGCATTATCTAAAACCACTCGCCAAAGGGTAGAAGTTAAATTTCCAAAATATTACAATTCATATAATCCAAAAGAAGAAGAGTTCATTGAAGTTCAAAAAATATCAGACAATCTTGCCGCTTCCATCAATCAAGGAATTTGGAAAGATTATCCGCACACCGTAAAAGCAAAGAGTGATTTCGTTGAAACTCAAAAAGCTTTCATTGATTATGTGAAGAACAGCAATGAATTTTCTGATGCAGATAAATTAAGAATCACAAAGTCCTTAAGCGAGATTAAAATTCTAATGCCTGGAGATCAAAGCTCTCATTCAGGAATTGCTTGTAACTTTTATTTAAAGAATGCTTTCTATAATTCAGAAGATCACACCATTAGTGTTTGTGGTGGCTTTTTAGCCACTAGAAATACCTTCTATTCTACCTTTGCTCATGAAATGGGCCATTCCCTAGGGATTAGTCGCTCACAAAATGAAGCACTTAAAGCTAGTGAACTCGGGAAATCAACCAAAGCATTAGTCGATTCCGTTTGTAATTCAAATCCAAAGGGTGGTTGTCCTTCTGTCTTTAAAGATTACGATCAACATTTCAATGATCGAGTTGAAGAGTTTTCAAAAAATAAACTTCCGTTTGAATCTTTCCGGAACTGCCTCATAAGCAAAAAGAGTTTAAGTCCTTTAGGAAAAGATTATTTAAAATCAGTGAATAGTTCTGCCCATCACATGGCTGCAAATTGGATGGATAGTCTTGCACAAGATGAAACTTTGAGTAATTTAGTTTCTGATCAATTGTATGCAAAGCCAAATCCAAACTACTTAAACCCTTGCTACAAAAATGTGTATCCTGAAAATGCAAATCAATCAGATCCCGATGAATTGATTTCCACAAAAGCAATTTTTTCAGCTCAATATGCCTGTGCCGATCTGAAACTATCTCGTGAAGATCGAATGACTTCCGCAATTGAAAAAACAAAGAGCATGATAGAAAAAAGTCTAGCTGTAGAAATGCGCTTTGGTGGAAGAACTTCTAATTATCGCGATTTACAGTCTGATTACACGGAAAATGTGGAAGAGAAATTTGCGGATTCTTTTTCCAAGCGAGTATTGGAAAAAATGGTAGCAGAAAAATTCCCGGAAAATACTGACGCTTCTATTGCACAAAGACGGGATTTTTATTTTGCAAATCAAGGTTCTTATTGCGATATAGACGATGGTGAAAAGAATTATTTCCCTGAAAAAATAGCTGAAAAACAATTCAGCACCGAACCCCACCCTCTGCACACGGAAAGACAATTTGATTTTTTAACTTCTGGAATGGCGAATGTTTTAGGTTGTAAAATTGATTTTGATCAAAAAGAATGTGAAATCAAACCATGAAAATCAAAACATTCATTTTGGCTTTTATGTTCACCGTTCCACTATTTCTGATCAGTTCCGCTCATGCAGATGAATCCGTAAAAGTTACACTTGGCCAAGAAACCTACACCCTCACGAAAACAAAAAAGGGCATCACTCGTTGTAAGAGCAATCATGTTCCCGATCATAAGATCGAAGTCGCTGGCTTAAAAAATTTAACGGCGCCCTTTCAATCGGGAAAACCAGGTCCTTCCTGCAAAAACGTAATTCAATGGGGCAAGGTTTCTCGCTGTTACCAAAACCATGAGAACCAAGTTTTAGATGATGTGCTTCAGTGGTGTAATAATATTTAAAAAAAAGAGCCGGCAGAAATCATCTACCCGCTCTTTCACTTAATTTTTAACTATGAATCTAACGCGCTAGGCATCCAAAAGTTGTCGGATACCTTATTCTTATTTTTTCTTCGCTTGCGGATTCGGAGCTACGATCATCATCATTTTCTTGCCTTCCATTTTGGTAGGCGTTTCAACGATGGCAACTTCCTTCATGCGCTCTAGAATTTCCTTACACATTGCGTAACCTGGAGCGGTATGAGCCACTTCACGACCACGGAATTGAATAATGAATTTCACTTTATCGCCTTCTTCAACGAAGCCGATCGCGTTCTTCACTTTGTAATCAAGATCATGCTCATCGGTGTTCGGGCGAAGTTGAATTTCTTTCACCTTCACCACCACTTGGTTCTTACGAGCAACGTGTTCTTTTTTCTTTTCTTCGTATTTGAATTTTCCGTAATCTAAAATTTTACAAACAGGAGGTTTTGCACCTGCTGCTACTTCCATCAAATCAAGACCACGATCACGAGCCATGGCTAATGCTTGAACTGTGGGTACAATCCCTACTTGTTCGCCTTTTTCATCGATGAGGCGTACTTCGGGTACACGAATGCGCTCGTTTAAACGAACGCCGTCTTTATCTTCTCTGTTGAATCGATCGCCGCCGCCACGTGATGGAAAAGGACGGGGTCTTGGTGCGAATGGAGTGCGTGGACCGCCTCCGCCTGCTGGACTACTTGGACTACCTGGATTTCCACCGCCTGCGGGTGGAGTGCTACTTGATCTAAATCCCATGTTGTTGAGAGTATTCTCCTATTTTGGTTTACGGACTACTTAGCCTACGTTTCTACCATAGAAACGTGCTAGTACAAGAATTACTGAGAAGGGGCAATGTGTCAAGAGTGGAAGACCCTGATAAACGTAAAGTCACCCATGAGTTAGTGGGCACCAGTTACAAAATTATCGCCGCTAGCATCAAGTTTATAACTGGAGGCCTTGCCTCCATTTACACAAGTTTTACTGATTGTAGCAATGTCCTCACAACCCTTTAGACCATTTAAGGAATCTAAAAAACCAATGTCTTTAAATTGCGCAAACTGCGATTTAGTTAATGGATCAGAATTACCAACTTTTGAAAACACACCTGGCAATGACATCAAATCATAGAAATTTGAATAACTTATGTTCGAATCTTTAGAAACATTTGCCTTAGAACAAGCTTCCACTTTTCTAGCAGCATCATTACAGGTATCAGTCATGGAGTTAACTTTTTCACCACCACCATCAGTTGCAAGTTTTGGTTCAGAAGAACCTACTGCTCCACAGGCACTAGCATTAGAATAGTAATTCAATATTTCTTCCAAACTGTCAGTTTTTTCTTTAATTTTGGCATCTAATTCATCTTTTTTAGTTGCCGAACTTTCGGCTAATTTACCAAGTTCTTTATTTTGAAAATCAATTAATCCATCTGCTCCCATCGCTCCTGATAAGGCTGCAGTAAGATTACTCTGAGGATCAAAAGGACCAGCCAACTTTTCTGGTGGTGGACCTTCTAAAGGTTTTAACGCTTCACCTGGAATAGGTTCAGGCTTATTTGCCATTTCAACTCCAGAGCCTTGAGCCAAACTTTTCATATGAAAATACTGAGCTTTAATCGAATTCTGCAATTGCGATAAATTTTGAGCCAAAAACTTCATTTGAGTTTGAGTACCCTCTTTAGATTTATTCACAAATGTTTCTCTCGCAGATTTTGATTGATCAATATGGGTCTGCAATTGCGTATGAATATTCGTGTAAACCGTTAAGCAAGTATCAATACCTGAACAAGAATAGCCCGTAATGGGTGCAGAAAAATTTCCATAACTTTTAATACTGATCGGCACAGCAGCTGAAAATGGGCCTGTACCTGTTAATAAGCCTTGAACGCGATCGCTAATATTCGAAAAACAACCTTTCATTAAATCAGGGCTAAGATTGGAACAGGAGCTAGGATTAACATTACCAACTTTGTGAAGCAATAAAGCCACTGCATCAGAATAATTTTTACTGACCCCCGCTATCGCTGTATTCATATCTGTGGTCATCTTTTTTTGACGAGCTTTGAATTCAGCCTTCTTTTTACTGTAATCAGAATTAGAGGAACGAACTTGTTTGTTTTTCCAGCTATCTGCTTCTTGAAAACAATGAGTTGCTACTGAGCGAAGCATAGAGCGAACATCCACTCCGGATGAACTAGATACAGCATCGATATTTGCACTTACTTTTGATTCAATATCACTCCAACTATGAACATCAGAATCTAATTTTGCTTTATTTTCGGTAGCGGCATCATAATCACCCATTTGGCGATTAATGGAATCCACCAAGGAATCAAAAGCCGCACTATTAGCCTGAGCGTTGTCTCTCCGATCTTGGCTCATGATCACTCCACGAGAAGTGATGAACGCTCTTTGTTCAATTTTGCTGCGAATGTAATCATAAGGGCCACAGGATTGCTTCGAGAATTGAACGTTTCCATTTTTATCGAGTACATTCGTTGCGGTTCCATCTTTTGCAGTCGTTTGTACCGGTTTAATACAGGTGAGCGAGTAACCACCTGATACACCTAGATTCCTAGTACCTTTAATACAGCTCGAAGCCACACTCACGCGCGTAGCCTCTAAGTTTTGTTCATTCGTATCGGTATCATTTTTCAAAGTATCTAAATCGGTAGAAAATTTATCTTCTGCTTCTTGCAACTTAGGAAAATTCTCATGTAAATCTTTTGCCATCCCTATCAATCCTTGATGCTGTGAAGCTCCTAACTTTCCTAATTTTGGATCCGGACCAAGAACATTTTCAACATCATCTTCTTGCTTTTGAACTTCTGATATATGCCCGTTCATATCGTTGAATGTACCTTGATTCACCATCATGGATTGAGACAGTGATGTCTGTGCCCCTTGAACTGCTGTGGCCAATGCATTCATTTGGCATTCATAAACGAGAGATGCCTTCGCTAGATCATCAAGTTTATCTTTTTTACAAGTTAGATACTTGTTAAACTCTTCTTCTTTAGCAGCAATTTTTTTCTTATAGGTTTCAAATTGTTCAGTACCTAAATGATCTTTATCACGCTTACTAAAATGTTTACTCCCAACATCTTCCTTATATGACTCTCCATAAATCAGATCACATGAATTAGGAATATTTTTTTCAAGATCTTTTGGTTCTTTACCACAATCACCGTCTTTTAAAGTGGATGCACTCTTAGGAACTTCTTCCTGCTTATCCTCTTTCCCTTTTTTCTTACTTAATGCCTTACTCCATTTTTTTACTAAATCTTGAGTATCTTTTTGATCACTCTCTAATGCCTTCACATCTTTTTCATTCACCGGAGTTCCACCACATGCCGCAATGGACGCCATTGGATTGAAGCCACCCAATCCAGGAACGGAAGGAGAACCTCCAAACATCGAAGGAAGAGTGGATAAAGTTTTATTCAGAGTTCCACCAATCGCCCCCACCAATTGCTCGCCCTTTGATTGAGCTGGTGCTGGAGCAGTGTCTGCCGGTCCGGCCGCCTGAACCCCCAGAGGGAATAATAAGTTCTGAGCTAAAAAAATGAGCGCAATACCAGACGTGATTTCTTTTTTTGGTTTCATGATCTTTGATTTCCCCTGTTTACCTTACTATATAGTTTAAGGAGGAAATGGTCGTTTTCACAGTAAAATCGAGAAAAACCGCCTAAAATGGGCAATAAAAAAGTGTGCCTGCCAATTTTTAAACAAAATTAGTTTAGTTTGGTGCGTCATTCTAAAGTCAGAAGGCCAATTTTCGCCTTGAATTTGACCCTGGGTTACGATATAGATTCATAACGATCCTAAAAGTCGATCTTTTTTAGGCGGGTTCCTCGAGATCCCGCCTTTTTTTTCGGCTACAGTTCAAACCTTGGTTTTAGCTACTTTGGGGTCAAAGGAAACCATGATCGGAAATACATCTTCTCAATCTACAGCTGCTAACAGCGGATCGGCACAACTGCCTATCCAAATGCTCAATGCATTCGTAGAAGAAAAACTAAAAGTACTCGGTTACGAGTTAGTGGCGATGGAAGTGATCAATCACCGCGAAAAAACACTTCGTCTTTTCATCGATCAGCCTAGCGGCATCTCCATTGAAGACTGCGTAAAGGTCACTCACGAACTCGATGAGCCCCTTGAAGCCAGTGAAGTAGTGATGGCGGTATTCAAAGGCCCTTACGAATTAGAAGTTTCCTCACCCGGCATTGATCGCCCTTTACAAAAACCAGAAGATTTTAAACGTTTCATCGGTGATATTGCCCGCGTGCAAACTTTTCGCGCACTCACCGGAGAAGAAACCTTAGCCGCTGAATACAGCACTAAAAATCCTAAGCAAAAAAACTTTTACGGAATCCTTCGTGGTTTTGAACCCGAATCCAATTCCATTTTATTTGGTGTATCTCCTGAAGATGGTACCCAAAAAATCAAAAACGAAACTTTGATCCGAATCCCACTGGAACTCGTTGCCAAAGCTCATCTTGAGCCCATCATCGAACTTCCTGAAGAATCAAAAAAATCACCTAAAAAGACTGGAGCTAAAAAATCATGAACTTAACAGAACTCAGCCGTGTAATCGAATCCGTTGGTCGCGATCGTGGAATCAAAAGAGAAATTATTGTGAGCGCAATTGAGCAAGCAATCCTTGCAGCTGCTCAAAAGAAATATGGTCCTCATGCGATTTTAGAAGCGCACTACAATGATGAAGTGGGCGATGTAGATCTTTACCTCTTCAAAAAAGTAGTAGAGAGCGACGACGACATGCTTGAAGAATCTGAAGAGATCAAAGTGGAAGACGCACTTGAACTTGATCCTCAAGCACAAGTGGGCGATGAGCTCGGTGTAAAAGTTGAAACTCCAAGTTTCGGCCGTATCGATGCTCAAACTGCGAAACAAATTATTTTTCAAAAAGTACGCGATGCTGAACGCGACATTATCTTTAACGAATACCTTCCATTAAAAGGTGAAATCGTTTCTGGGATTGCTCGTCGTATGGAGCGCGGAAATTTAGTAATCGATTTAGGTAAAACCGATGCTCTTCTTCCAAAGAACGAAATCATTCCTGGTGAATCATACAAACCAGGTGATCGCGTACAAGCATTATTGATCGATGTAGTGACTACCACTAAAGGCCCTGCCCTTTACATCAGTCGCACTAGTCCTAAATATTTGATGAAATTATTTGAACAAGAAGTTCCAGAAATTCGTGATGGAATCATCGAAATCAAACAATGTGCACGTGAACCTGGTTCTCGCGCTAAAATGGCTGTGATCTCTAAAGATCGCGACATTGATCCTGTTGGAGCATGTGTTGGGATGAAAGGAACTCGCGTTCAACAAGTGATTCAAGAATTAAAAGGCGAGAAAATCGACATCATTCCTTGGTCTGATAACCCAATGGTATTTGCTCGTTCTGCTCTTTCTCCTGCAGAAATCTCTTCTATCCGTATTGATGAGCGAACGAAAGCAATGGAAATCATGGTGGAAGACACCCAACTTTCTTTAGCAATCGGTAAACGCGGACAAAACGTTCGTCTTGCTGCCAACATCACTGGTTGGAAATTAGATATTATTTCTAAAACAAAACTTCAAAAACGCGTTCTCGATGCCATCACTAACTTAGTGAACATTGAAGGATTAAGCGAAACGATGGCTCGCGCACTTGCACAAGTGGGCGTTCTGAACATTAAACAACTTTCTGATACCTCTTTAGAGTCGCTCATGAAAGTTCCTGGGTTTGATGATAAAGAAGTGGCTGAAAAATATAAAACTAAAGCTCAAACTCTCGTGAGTGAAGGCGCTCCATTCGTACTTGGAGTTCAAGCTGCATCCATCACCCTTACCGGTGAAACACATCTTGATAGCAAAACATCATCTACCGATCAAAAAATTAAAGAAATGATTCAAGCATCGGAATTAGAAACTGCACAAAAAGCTGAAGGAGCAACTGAATGACCGATCGTGAACCACTTAAGGTATACGAATTAGCGAAAGAGTTCGGCATTGCTCCGTTGGATTTAGTTGAAAAACTAAAAACAATTGAGATCAATGTAAAGAACCACATGAGCGAACTCACTGATAACGATGTTGAAAAAGCACGTACAGTGTTGAAAGCCGGAAGTGTGACCTCGCAAAAAGCAGCGGCTAATTTAGCCACAAAAGCAAAAACAACTCCTGCTAAAAAAGTGGTCGCAAGACGCGCTTCAGCGGGGGGTGATTCAGTTCCTGTTTCGGCAACAGCTGCCGCAACGACTGAAGCAGTAGCTGCAAAACCTAAAACAGTTGCTCGTAAAAAAGCAGCTCCAGCGGTAGCAGCTCCAGTTGCTCCAGTTGCAGCAGCTGCTTCCACTACTGATACATCTTCTTCAACGGTGATTCGTCGCCGTTTACTTTCTGATGGAGCTACCCAAACGGTAACTTCAACAGTTTCTACAGAAACTGCTCAAGAAGAAGCACCAGTTGAAGCAAAATCAAAATCCCTTTTAAATGTGGTTGCAAAACCTGAAGTGGTTGTAGTTGCTCCTGTTGAAAAACTAGAAGCAGCCGAAGCAATTGCTGAAGTGGTGGTTGAAACTCCTGAAGCGGGAGCAACCGTGGAAACTGTTCGTAGAGAAGTAAAAACAGAAGGTGGAAAAACCACGACTTCTGTCATTCGCAGAACAGAAACTACGTTAGTCACTTCCAGTTCAAAAGATGCACCTAAAAAATTAGGTGGATTACGCATTATTGAGCAAGCTAAACCAGCTCCTAAAGCAATCAACCGTCCTACTCCTTCACCTGGAATTAAAAAAGGTGGAGTGTTAGATCCAAATTCTATTTTAGATCCTACTAAAGCTGGATTTAAAAGTGATCGCGATCCATTCAAATTCGGCGGCGGAAGAATCGATAAAGAAAATCTCGATAAAATGGCCGAGGAAGAAGCGAAAAAACGCGGTCCTAAGGCCTTTGATACTGTTGTAAAACCTGAAGACGTTAAATTTGCAGATTATCGCAAAAAAGAAATGATCTTCATCCCTAAAAAGAAAAAGGCACCAGTGGGAAGAAACTTGAACCGTACTGAACTCACCACAGCAGCTTCACACAAACGTGTGGTTGAAATGGGAGAAAACATCAAGGTTTCAGAACTCGCTAGTCAAATGAGCGTTAAAGCAAATGATGTGATCAAAATGCTCATGAAAATGGGCACGATGGCTACCATGAATCAAGTGATTGATTTTGATACTGCTTCACTCGTTGCAGCTGAATTCAAATTTGAAGTGAAGAACGTTGCTTTCAAAGAAGAAGCAATGCTCGACATGACTGTGGATAGCGAAGAGAGCTTAAAACCTCGTCCTCCAGTTGTTACCATCATGGGTCACGTGGATCATGGTAAAACTACTTTGCTCGATGCGATTCGTGAGGCAGATGTTGCTGGCGGAGAAGCCGGCGGGATCACTCAACACATCGGCGCTTACACCATTCAAAAAGATGGCAAGTTCATCACTTTCATCGACACTCCGGGCCACGAAGCATTCACGAATATGCGTGCACGTGGAGCGAATGTAACCGATATCGTGATCTTGGTAGTTTCAGCGGATGACGGCGTAATGCCACAAACGCGCGAAGCACTCTCGCATGCTAAAGCTGCCGGAGTTCCAATCATCGTTGCCGTGAATAAAATTGATAAACCAGGCGCAAATCCGGAAAAAATCAAACAAGGCTTGGCCGAACTTGATTTACTTGCCGAAGATTGGGGCGGAGAAACGATCTACGTACCTGTCTCTGCTTTGAAAAAAACCAATATTGATAAACTTCTCGAGAGCATTCTTCTCGTAGCCGAAGTTCAAGATCTTAAAGCCAACTACGACACTCTTGCAAAAGGTGTGGTACTGGAATCTCGTCTTGAAAAAGGCCGCGGACCAATGGCAAGTCTTCTCATCGATCGCGGTACCCTTCACCAAGGTGATATCGTAGTGAGTGGAACTTCTTGGGGTAAAGCGAAAGCAATGACCAATCACTTAGGTGAAATGGTGAAAATTGTTACTCCGGGTATTGCCGTTGAATTATTAGGTTTTGATTCTATTCCAAATGCAGGCGAACCATTCGATGTAGTGAAAGATGAAAAAGCTGCTCAAACTCTCGTTGATCACCGCACTCAGTTGAATCGCGATAAAAAAGCGATGTCTTCTAAAGCGACGATGGAAGATTTCTTTTCTAAAACCACTGTTGGTGATTGGAAAGAACTTCGCATCATTCTTAAAGCCGATGTTTACGGATCTGTTGAAGCGGTGAAAGATAGCTTACTCAAACAAGCAACTGAAAAAGTGAAGATCAAAATCGTTCTCGCGGCTGCAGGTGGAATCACCGAAAGTGATGTCATGCTTGCTAACGCTTCAAACGCGATCATCATCGGATTCAATGTTCGTCCTGAAACTAAGGCACGTTCAATTGCTGAAGCTGAAGGCATTCAAATCAAATCTTACAACATCATTTACGAACTCTTAGACGATGTGAAAAACTCTATGGCCGGATTGCTCGACAAGAAAAAAGTCGAAAACTATCTTGGTCGTGCAGAAGTTCGCCAAACATTCTCCCTTCCAAAAGCTGGAACAGTGGCTGGATGTTTCGTAGTCGATGGAAAACTCGTGAGAAATGCTCAAATCCGCTTGTTGCGTGATAGCCGTATTTTGTTCGATGGAAAACTCAACTCACTCAAACGCTTCAAAGATGATGCGAAAGAAGTGGCTCAAGGCTACGAGTGCGGTATGGGCATTGATGGCTATAACGATATTAAAGTGGGCGACTTAATCGAAGCTTACGAAATCGAAATGGTAAGCCAAGAACTTTAGTCAGTAGGAAGTATTAATAATGGATGAAATTCGCTTAAACCGTGTGCGCTCAATGATGAAAGATGAGCTTTCACTTCTCATTAACCGTGAGATGAAAGATCCTCGTGTTCCTATGGTAACGGTTACCAATGTAGAACTCACTCGAGATGCTAAACAGGCTACCGTGTTTATTTCAATCATTGCTGTAAACAAAACCTACACTGATCCTGATCTCATTAAACAAGTGCTAGAAGCATTGACTGAAGCAAAAGGATTCTTAAAAAAATCTCTCGGCTCGATCATCCAACTTCGGTTTATTCCTGATCTCATCTTTAAAGAAGATAAAGGTCTAGAAAACACACTTCGCGTAAATGAAATCTTAAAGCAACTTGCTGCTGAGAAAAAACCTGAAGGCGAAACCAAAGCTCCTGAATTATCGGTTGTCGATTCAAGCAAGAAATCAGAGTAGATGCTATCTGGCGCATTTTGGATCAATAAACCCGCTGAACTCACTTCTAGCGATGTTGTCGTTCGATTAAAAATTGCCCTCACCAAAAACGGCTATTGTGAAAAAGGTTTTAAAATTGGTCATGGCGGAACGCTTGATCCATTTGCTACAGGCACCCTCGTGATTCTGGTAGGAGAAGCCACCAAACTTGCTGATTCTTACCTTCACTCTATCAAATCTTACAGTGGAATCATTTCCGTCGGTACCCGAACTGATACCGGAGATTTTACAGGAACAGTGGTGGAAACGAAAAGGTGTCCGACAACTTTTGGGGATACGCCATGGCAAAAACTTGCTTCTACCTTCACTCAAGATGAATACTGGCAAACGCCTCCGATGTATTCAGCAAAAAAACAAGATGGACGCCCACTTCACGAACTTGCTCGTCAGGGAATTGAAGTTGATCGTATAGCAATATTGAAAAAAATTGATGAGTTTGAAGTTACGCCAATCATTGCGGCAACTCTAGCAACACCTCACACTCAAGATTCATCTGATGAACTCTCATTCCATGTGCGTTGCGAGAGCGGAACTTATGTTCGAGTGATTGCTGAAGATCTGGCCAAAAAAGCCGGAACCCTTGCCCATCTTAAAACCTTGGTGAGAACACAAACGAGTGATGTCTCCCTTGAGCGATGCTCCTCGCTAGAAGAAGTTCAAGCACAACTCTTAGAGAAAAAACCTGTGGGTGAGATCGCGGCATTTCATCCGATGAATGAAGTAGCCACTCACCTTCCTTCGATTGAAGTCAGTGTGAAAGAAGCTCAAGAAATTTTACAAGGTTACACCAAAACTGTTCATGCACTTTTAGGTAGAATCAATTCCACTTTATCGGGAAAATACATTGTAGCCAGGCTAAACGAAGAACCCATCGGAGCTCCAGTTGCACTTTTTGAACGCACGAGTGAAAAAGATTCCATGCTTAAACCAACGTATCGTTTGCAGAGGGTGATTTTGTGGCAGTCTTAGCTGAAAAAGAATTCAAAAGTAGTAATGGTCGTATATTTACCTTCAGAAGCATGCAGGCAAATGAAGGCGAAATCTTTAACGAATTCATGCAAAAAATTGCACATGAAACGCAAAATACTTATCAAATTCCAGGAGTGAGTTTCTCCATCGAAGAACGAAACACTCGGTTCACTAAAGCCAGAGAAAATCTTACTGATCTAATGATTGGAGTATTTTTAAATGAACAACTGGTTGGAACATTAAATTTTTATGTCTTTATGCCTCAACACCCTTGGGCCAAACATGTGGGTCGTTTTGCAATGATGCTTTTGAAAGATGTTTGGGGAGAAGGCTTAGCTCAAGAACTATTAAGACTAGCCGAAGTCCAGGCCCAATCGATCGGAGTGACTCGCATTGAAGCCGAAGTTCGAGCTTTCAACGATCGTGGAGTAGCACTTTACAAAAATGCCGGCTACAAAATCGAAGGCACCCGAAAAAAAGCAGCATTCATTGATGGAAAATATAACGACGAATATTTCATCGCCAAAATCCTCAATGAAAAATTCCCAAAATGGACCCCACCTACCCTCACCACAAATCGCCTTACCCTAAGAGCAATCACCTTAGATGATGCTCCTAGCATGTTTGAATACGCAAAAAACCCGAACATGACTAAATTTGTATTGTGGGAACCACATCAATCACTCAAAGATACGGCCAATGGAATCAAAAATTATTTCTTTCAAAAATACGATAACCTTGAACCAGAAGCCTTTGCCATCACTCTAAAATCCGATCCATCCAAAATCATTGGAACCGTGGGAACTTGGTTTAATTCCGAAAAATCCCAATGCATGGAAATGGGTTATGCCTTATCCGAAGAATACTGGAATCAAGGCATCCTTACGGAAGCCGCTAACGAAGTAATCCGATACTGTTTTGAAGAATATTCGAACACCATTGCACCCGTGAATCGCATCCAAGCACACTGTAAACTTGAAAATGCCGCGAGTGCTCGGGTGATGGAAAAAGTCGGTATGCAATATGAGGCCGTTCATCGGCAGCGAGTTTTTAGCAAAAATCGATTTTGGGACATGAAGGTTTACGCAATCCTAAAAGAAGATTGGTTAAAATCTCACCCTACTCCAAAACCCTATTGAAGTTGCCCAAAAGTAGGACTACCCTTTTAGTATGAAAATGATTTTCGTACTTTCCATGATGGAGCTACTTTCATTCAACAAAGCTTATGCCATTGTTGAATCTCAATCGATTGATTGCAAATACAGCACTTCCGAAAACAAAGATCACATTCTTCTTTCATTAAAAGACACTCAAAACGGAACTTTTTATTATTCTTCTGAAATCGAAACAACTGGAGAAGATCAAAATTCTGGAACCTTAACGATGATCAGAGTGGATGATTCAAAAGCACCACTCACCAAAAAAGATTTTTCTCAGTTTTCTTCTAAGTTAAATACCATTGAAGAACACGGAACGGTGGAGATTGAGTTTTTATTTTCAATGCCAAAAAATTTAATTTTAAAATCATCGAACTCATTTAAGGCAAGCTTGGCTACAAACATCATCGATACTGAATCTACACCAGATAAAAAACCAAACGCGATGAATCTTCATTCAGAAGATGATCTAGTTTGCGTAGCCCACCTAATCGAAAAAAAATAATTATTTAAATTGTCTATCGCTGAAATTAAACTCAAATTCTTTTTTAGCTTTTGAAGTGAACTTTAGAGCAGCTCCTTTTTCACCACGTAAATATTTTTCAATTACCCAACGATCAAGTCCACTCACTTTTTCACCATTGATGTGGGTAATGATTAAACCGGGAACAAAACCAACTTTTTTTGCAGCTACTTTATCATTGGTTAGAATATCCGTTACCCTGATCACCCGTTCTGGTGGGACAAAAAAGAATTTGAAAAGTGATTTTTTCTCTGGGATCACCTTACCTTCGAAATCCAATTTTCTTTCCTGAAGGTTTAATACAAATGGAATATCCAGAGTTTGTTCGAATGAAAAAAGTTTTTTTAGTAATTTTAAGTAAGTAGCGCTGTAGGGCTCAGAATTTTCCTTCGTGATAATCCTATTCCACTCTAAATGTGTCGGCGATTCGGGATTAAATCGAATTTCAAAATCTTCTAAAAGATCTCTACCGATCACTCCAAAACAACAACTTTTTGCAAAATCAGGCACGAAGGCCCATTCAGATTTCAAATTTTTAAATTTTTTCTTATCTAGTCGTTCACCTGAAATTTTAACTTCATCAAAAATAATTTCTTTATCCACGTAACCAAGATCTTTAAGCAATGCTTGATCAACTGTGCTTTCCGCTTGATCTGGCTTAATCCAAAAAGGAACGTCGTATTCCGTTAAGCCCTTTCTTAATTGAACTTTTACAGAATAAGCACCCGCATATAATTTTGCTGGAGTTCTAAAACTTTCGTTGTTTTGGGAAAATGAATCTACAGAAAATAATCCCAATCCCAATAAAACTAGGGCTCGGATCAACTTAATCTTGTTTTGCAGTAGCATAACGAGTGACTCCCAGTTTTTGAGCAATAGCTGTATCCATTTTCACCTGCATGAATACTCCCTTTTCAAGATACTTAGTATTGCTAATAGCACCATACTCTTGAATCTTAGCAAGTAGCTTGCCTTCGGTATAAGGAACGACCACTTCATAGATCTGCATCTTGGTTTTAAAGTAATCCAAAATCTTTTCGCGAAGTTTCTTTACTGCATCAATGTCTAAAGCAGAAATTCTTTCTGCTCCCGGATAAACCAATCTCGCGCGATTCACTTCAGCGGGAGTAGAGATCAGATCCATTTTATTTAAAACAACAATTTTATCTTTATCATCACACTTGAGTTCTTTTAACACTTCAACAGTAGTATCAAATTGTTCCTTTGCATGAGTGGAAGATGCATCCACAACATGAATGATCAAATCGGCTTGAGTGATTTCTTCCAATGTAGAACGAAACGATGCAATCAAAGAAGTGGGAATATTTTGAATAAATCCCACCGTATCAATCACCACTACCGGTGGATGACTATCGGGATTAAGTGCGCGCACAGTTGAATCTAAGGTTGCAAATAACTTATCTTCTGCCAAAACCTTACTCTCAGTAAGGGAGTTTAAGAGGGTAGATTTCCCAGCATTCGTATAGCCAACGATGGCAGCCTTCATCGTACTTTGACGAGAAGCACGTTGAACTTTTCTTTCTTTCTCAATTACTTTTAATCGATTCCCTAGAAGTTGAATTCGCTTTTTTACTAAACGACGATCCACTTCGATTTGCTTCTCACCCATCCCCTTATTGCCCACACCCCCACCACGTTGGCGCTCAAAGTGGCTCCACAAATGGGCCAAACGAGGAAGCACATATTGAAGTTTTGCTAACTCTACTTGAGTTTTAGCTTCACTGGTTCTGGCATGACGGGAAAAAATTTCTAAGATAATTGCATTACGATCGAGTACTGGTTTACCCAATATTTTTTCGATGTTTTGCATTTGGCGAGGGGATAGTTCCACATCAATCACAAATAAATCAACGCCATCACCGGCACCTAAATCTCGGATCTCATCTAACTTACCGGTTCCGAAATAGGTACCTGAAACAATTTTACGAATGGGCGCCATTACGCGCTTTGCTGTTTCCACTCCGAGGGTAACCAACAAACGATCCAGTTCGTTTAAAGATTCTTCTTCCACTCCGAGCGTGAATGCTCTGACATGGCCCATGGGCAAAAGTGACTCTGTATTTTCAATCATATTCTGGTACTCTTAACCTATGGCATTTTCAAAACAGTTATCTGCAAAAAAACGCAAAACGATCATTAACATCAATGGTAAAATCATACCGCCAGAAAAGTTAATAGAACAGGCAAATGTCTCTGTTTTTGATCGCAGTTTTTTATACGGGGATAGCCTTTACGAAGTGGTTCGTACCTACGAAGGAAAGCCATTTCGATTAAAAGAACATCTTCTCAGAATGGAGAAGTCTGCCGCTCTTTGTCAGATGAAGTTGAGCCAAGGCATTAAAGTTTATGAGCGTGAGATGCTCAAGAGCATTGCCGCATACCGTGCCCAACCCGGTAAAAAAAATGAAGATGTTTATGTGCGCATCGTAGTTTCTCGCGGAAGTGGGAAAATTGGTTTTGGACTAAAAAATCTTGAGAGCGAATGTTTGTACGTCATCATGGTGGAACCGATTTCCATGTTCCCCAATCCCCCATTTGGAAAAGGATTAAATCTTCAAGTATCTAAACGCCTCCGTAATCATCCCAAGGCTGTAGATCCAGCCATGAAATCTGGAAATTATTTGAATAATCTTCTATCTTATCTAACCGCTGCAGACGCTGGTTACGACGACGCACTTTTACCCGATCAACAAGGATTCATCACTGAAGGAACTACATTTAATATTTTTTATGTGAAGCGCGGAATTGTTGCAACTCCACCGCTTGACGTTGGAATTTTAGATGGTGTTACCCGCAGAGCAATCATCAATCTTTGTGTTGAATTGGGAATCCCTTGTCGTGAAGTTCGTTTTCCAAAAGAGTATTTATATGAAGCTGATGAAGTGTTTGCATCAAGCTCTCTCAAAGAAGTTTTACCCGTGATGAATCTTGATGGGAAAAAAATCAATGGCGGAAAAATCGGAACGATTTCTGTCACTTTAAAAGCTGCTTTTGAAGATTTAGTTAAAAACGAATTAAAACTAAATAAATAAAGATTACTTATTTCTTAGAGCAATCCACTCCTGGGATTTGAACTTTTGAACTCGATACTACCCAGCAAAGATTTTCTGGGGTGAGCAATGTTCCGATGGTGGAACCATACTCACGATCATTTCCAGCTAAACCCTGCATTCCATGATTGATGGCTGCAACTTGGGTAATGCCGTTTATATTTACCATTTCTGGTCCACCACTATCACCGGGTAGAGCTCCGTACGCTTCTCCCGAAAGAAGAATATAATTACTCAAAACTGAACTGATCTCTTTTTTGCCTTGTTTCTTGATCAATAAATTTTGGTTAGAGTAATCACCATGAATTCCAATAAATCGACTTGCACCATAACCAACTAAAGTCACTTCAGCATGATTGAGCAACATTTTTGAAGGTGCATCTTTACTCACATAAACTGGTAGTGGTGTAATCCCCACCACTGGTTGACGGAGTAAAATGTAGCCGATATCATTTGCTACGTTTTTTTGTCGGTCTAACTGAGACATCCCATTGGTGGGTAGTTCAAATTTAGGATGACTTTCAAAGTGATCCGATTCCACTTCCAACCCTTTTTGCCTAATATTCAAATTTGATCCATTCGCAATTAATGAAATAGAGGAAGTATTTTGAAGGCAATGGGCAGCGGTGAGTAACAAATTGGGAGTCACTAAAAATGAAGTACAAACCGCTTCAGATTCATTATTGTCTGAATCTTGAGAGTTCAGTTTTAATCCAAAAACTTCTGGATGATCTAATTGATTTACATTTTCTCCATCAATAATTTCAGCTTGAACATGAGCACTGATGATAATTGTGGCGAGAAAAAGCAGGACATTATTCATGATCGCACCCCGGTTAAAGACCGTTTAGAATAGCGACCTTATTTCTAGTACTGCACCATGTCAACTATAATCATTGAATTATATCTACAAACTCTTCAAAATTTGGCTATGAATGAGGCCATTTGAAGCCAGAATCTCCACCCCATGATGATCAAACTTTTTGCCACCAAAGTTAGTTACTTTTCCACCGGCTTCGGTCACCAATAAGGCCCCCGCTGATACATCCCAAGGAGCCAAATGACGCTCCCAAAAACCATCAAAAACACCACATGCGGTATAAGCCAAATCGAGGGCCGCACTTCCTGGTCTGCGAACGGCTCTTGAATTCATACTCACTTTTTCAAATGAGGTCATTTCAGTGGAGAGTAACCCACGACGATGATACGCAAATCCAGTGGAGAGGAGTGAGTTCGCAATTTTTTTGGTATCAGATACATAAATTCTTTTTCCATTTTTGAACGCCCCTTTGCCTCTAATCGCAGTGTAAAGCTCATCTAAAATTGGATGATAGGTAACGGCAACTTCAACATTTTTACCAATTTGTGCAGCAATGGTTACGCAAAACATTGGAAATCGATGAACGAAATTGGTAGTTCCATCCAGTGGATCTAAAATCCACATCCCCTGATGCCCCTTATTCATGAAGCCCTTTGAATTGGTTTCTTCTGTCAGTAACGCGAAATCCGGTTCGCATTTTTTTAAAATCTTCAGCGCTACTGCTTCTGCTTCGACATCAGCATTGGTCACCAATCCCTGATTATCTGCCTTTTCTTTGATTTGAAGCTTCCTTGAGTAATGTTTTCGAATCACTTTTCCAGCTGCATAAGCAGCATCTACGGCACCTTCAAGTAATGCTTCTCTTTTAATCATGTCAAAATTCTAACCCTGTCAAAAGGCAGACGGCAAGTAAGATCATTGTTGACGTTTGACACCCCTTTCATCTGGGCTCATAATGGATAGAGGCCAGTTGTACTTTGCTGCAAAGTCTAGGAGGGACGCGAGCATGAATTCATTAGTTTATTTTTATTCGAAGTTTACAGAAGAGTTTCTGTTACTCAGTGCTACAGGAGTTTTTACTCTTCTCTCCATCTACTGTTATCACTGGGTGATTCAAAAACGTAGACTCGGAATTGCCAGCTCCCAAATTCCATCCATTGTAGTGAAATCTTACTTAAGCCAACTCATCAATGAAGCTGAGTTTGTTCGAAAACAATTATTTGGAATGACCGATGGTCACACATACGCACCCACTGAAGGTTTTCATAGTGGAGCTAACTTTACTGCCTCTGCACCAGCTGCTGAAGGAAATCAGCCAATTTCACCTGATTTATTAGCTCGAGTGAATTCACTAGAATCTTCCTTGAAAGATAAAGAAAGTTTAGTCGTTAATATTAATATCGAAAAAACAAAACTACTCGAAGAAATTGAAAAGTTAAAAGCAAATCCAGTTGCTGCTCCATCCGCTCCTGCAGGAAATCAAGATCAACTTTCACAAAAAATTAAAAATCTTGAAGCACGTTTAGAAGAGTACGCATTATTTGAAGAAGATCTTGCAAATCTAAAACGCCTGCAACAAGAAAACACCCAACTGAAAAAGAAACTCAGTGAAGTAGGAACTAATTCTGAGCCAGCAATTGCAGCTCCTGTTGCCGCAGCTCCAGTGGCTGCGCCTGCTCCCGTTGTGGTTGAACCCACTCCTGTTGTGGAGAAAGCTATTCTTTCAGCAGTTCCAGATATTGCACCTGAAGTTCCCACTCCTGCTGCATTAGGTGAACCACCACACGCCCTAGATCAAGATGCGATTGATAAATTATTGAATGGCACTTCAGCAGTTGAACCAGTGACTGCTCCTTCGGATCAATTTGAAAACTTAGTGGATTCAGTGGAAAATAGCTTGGAAATTCCTGTTGCTGTTGAACCGGTTGTTGCTCAGCCAAAAGCTGAACCCGTACCTGAAGAGCCAATCATTGTACCTGCTTCTGCAGTGGTTGCTGCTGCCAATGCACCTCAAGCTACCTTGGTGGCCGGACCAGGCGCAGAACCAGCATCTGCACTTGCTAACAAAACAGATGAAGAACTTTTAAAAGAATTCGAAAACTTACTGAACTCTTAAACTATTTGGCTTCGAGTTGTTTTTTAATTTTTTGATTTTCTATTTTTTCATTTTTAATTTTAAATTCAATCAGCTTGCTCACCCGATAGAGCAAAGAATTTTCCTGAATGCCGTCGGTCTCTTGATTGCGCCAGCCCTCTAAAACATCACGCTGAATTTGTTGTTCTTTTTGAACACTCACCCTTACGGAATTTTTTCCTTCTAAACTTCCCTTGGCGATTGAAACACGAAATCGATATTGGGCTTTTGTATAAGGGCTCACCGAACCAGCTGAATCCAATAAATTTCTTTCGGCCGTATTATCAATCCACTTTGTTTGAAGAGTGCCATTTTCACGGTTCACTACTTCCATCGGACTCGCCTTCAATGCATCTACTGCGGCTTCCCAAGCCATCGGGTATTCCGAAAGAAAAATCTTGGCAAAGACCTGATCGGTATCTCCACCCACTGATTTTTTATAAGCACTCATGCATCCTGAACTTAAAACAAGCACGATGAGGGGCAAACAATACACTTTAAGAAGAGTTTTCATTAAATTCAGTGTACCATAACAGCATGCGCTTCAAAGACTTTTGCCAAGTTCTCCAAGAAGAAGGAACTGCAATTCAAAATGCAGCTCAGAGATATTTAAACCAACCTGAACTTTCAAAAAACATTGATCAGGCGATTCAACTTATTTTAGATCGAACCACCGCTGGTGGAAAAGTGATTCTTTTGGGGGTTGGTAAATCTGGAAAAATAGCAGCAAAAATTGCTGCAACCATGAGCAGTACAGGTACTCCGGCTATATTTGTTCACCCCACTGAAGCCCTTCATGGTGATCTGGGCGTAGTCACTCCGAATGATATTGTGATGGCCTTCAGTTACACAGGAAACACAGAAGAATTATTAGAAATTTTGCCTTTTTTTGCTCGAAAAAATATTCCCGTAATTGGAATCTGTGGAAGCGAAAAGTCTAAACTCGCAGAAAAATCTAAAATTTGGATTGATGCTTCAGTTGAAAAAGAAGCCTGTCCACATAACTTAGCACCTACGAGCAGTACCACTTTAGCCCTCGCCATTGGTGATGCCTTTGCGGTGAGTCTATTAAATGCGCGTGGTTTCACACATGAAGATTTTGCAAAAAATCATCCGGGGGGTTCATTAGGAAAACGATTACAACTCACCGTCAAAGATTTGATGCACTCCTATCCAGCGAATTGTCCGGCAGTCACCACATCAGCAGGAATGGATGAAGTATTGGAACTGGCAACCAAAACTAAGCTAGGAGCAGTATTGGTTTGTGAAAATAAGCGCCTGTTAGGAATTATTACCGATGGAGATGTGCGTAGAGCTCTAAAACATCGTGAAAAATTTTTTAGTCTCACTGCGAAAGATGTAATGACGCAAAATCCAATCACAGTAAATGAAAACTTACTTGCCTACGATGCGCTGCGAATCATGGAGGAACGAGAGAGTCAAATCAGTGTTCTTCCCGTGGTGATTGAAAAAGATAAGGCCGTAGGATTACTACGCATTCACGACTTGTTTTCAAATCTGTAATCCCGTACCCTCTATTTATAGTTAATCATTGAAAGGATAAACATAAATGGACACGAAACGTACGTTGAAAATCGTGAGCACATGCCTTCTTACTTTAGGCGTAATTGTTGCTTGCACGAGCGAAAGCGCGAAAGCGAAAATTAATTTTTTAATCAAAGATGCATCTAAGCCAGGTATTGTTGCAAAAATTAACGGCGAAGAAATCACAGAAGATCAATTGATCGGTGATGCTCAACTTGAACTCATGCAGATCAAAAAACAAGAATATGATCTTAAAATGGGACAATTGAACAAACTAGTTCAAGAAAGATTCATTGGAGCTGAAGCGAAAAAAGAAGGCTTAGCTAGTGCTGATGAGTATATCGCTAAGAAAATCATTAAAGGTGACATTAAAATCACTGATGCTGAATATAAAAAATTCGTAAAAGAAAAAAATATTCCTGAAAGCAACATCAACGATCAAGTAAAAGAGCGCATTAACGCTTACATGAAAGATCAGAAAAAAGATGAAATGGTTCAAGCTTTCCTAGCTAAACTCACTAAAAGCTCTCCAGTTGAAGTTTACTTCAAAAAACCAAAATCAAACATTCAAGTTGAAGTTGGCGATGCACCAATCGAAGGTGGCGCTAGTGCAAAAGTGAATATCGTTGTTTTCTCTGATTTCCAATGTCCATTCTGCTC
The DNA here is from genome assembly GCA_947372355.1 of Bdellovibrionales bacterium. Classification (GTDB taxonomy): domain Bacteria; phylum Bdellovibrionota; class UBA1018; order UBA1018; family CAIMNF01; genus CAIMNF01. Next base: position 49,504 of record CANBTI010000012.1, read on the forward strand.
TAAAGGCGCAAAAGTGACTCAAGAAATTCATAAAAAATACGGCAACAAAGTTAAAATTGCTTTCAAGCAATTCCCACTTCCAATGCATAAAGATGCACCACTTGCTGCTGAAGCATCTATGTGCGTTTATGATCAAAACAAGGATAAATTCTGGAAGTTTCATGATATTGCTTTCGCAAATCAAGATAAACTTGATGCAGAAAACCTAGTAAAACACGCTAAAGCTGCCGGTGTGGATGATAAAAAATTCAAAGAATGTTTGGATTCACACAAAAATGCTGACTACGTGAAAAAAGATCAAGCTTACGGTGAAAAATTAGGTGTTCGTTCAACTCCTACTTTCTTCGTAAACGGACAACTTTTGAGCGGCGCTCTTCCTCTTGATGCTTTTTCTGAAGTGATCGATGAAGAAATGAACGCGAAGTAATTTGAAAATTACTTCAAGTAAAAGATAAAACATTAAAAAAGCCTCGCTTGATTCAAGCGGGGCTTTTTTATTTATCACTCGTCCGTTATACTTAAATCATGTTCTGGAACACTCACCGCATTGCTGAAATACTTCATTTAGCCGCCCCCTCTTCTTTTACAGAGATCCCTCACATCACCACTGATACACGCACGATCAAGCCAGGCTCGATGTTTGTTGCGATCAAGGGCGATACGATGGATGGGCACGATTTTATTCAAGCCGCGGTAGAGAAAGGCGCTACTGCCATTGTTTCTGAGAAATATTTTGATGTTCCAAAAAATGTAGCCTTCTTTCAAGTGAGTTCAACTTTGAATGCGATCCGAGAATTGGCGCACGCTTATCGTCTTTCATTTTCAATCCCTTTCATTGGGGTAGTGGGCAGTGTTGGAAAAACAACCACCAAAGAACTCATTTCTAGTTTACTCAAAGGTAAATATGAACGGGTGCTTAAAACGGAGGGCAGCCAAAATGGTTATTTGGGAATTCCACTTACCATGCTTTCACTTTCTCCCAATGATCAAATTGCCGTCATTGAAATTGGGATTGATGATATCGGAGCCATGGAGCAACACTTAGCCTTGGTTGAACCTACCCACATCATTGTTACCGCATTAGGACCAGAACATTTGCATCAACTGAAAACGGTTGAAATCGCCGTTGCAGAAGAGTTGAAGGCTTTTGATTACGCCGCTCCTCGCGGAAAAAAACTAGCGATTAATTTAGCAGATCCTTATGTGAATACTTGGTTTAGTAAAAACTCATCTGAATTGCAGCTTAAAAACTTCATGACGTATGAAAAAGCGGATTCAAATTTTTTAAAAAATTTTCCATCCCCACTTCCAGGTGCACACCATGAACATAACTTACTTGCAGCTGTTACCATGGGTAAATTACTTGGTCTGACTACGGAAGAAATGCAAAACGGACTAAAAACATTTAAAACTGCATTCGGACGCACCGAAATTCATCAGTTACCTAATCAGATCACGGTTGTTGCTGATTATTATAATTCAAATCCGACTTCTTTGGTGGCTGCACTTCAATTATTGAAAAGCACAAATAAAAACATCGCTGTTCTAGGTGATATGTTGGAATTAGGCACTGAAGAAGAATCCTTTCATCGAGAAATTGCCAAAGAAATCATCAAATTAAAAATTAACGAACTTTACCTTTTTGGAACAAGAATGAAATGGCTCAAGGATGAACTCGTTAAAAATCATTATTCAAATGTAAAACATTTTGAATCCCATGAAAAACTAACCGAAGAATTAAAAAAACACCTTTCTCCGAATGATCAAATTTTAATCAAGGGTTCTCGGGGAATGAAAATGGAAAAAGTTTTCAATCTCCTGCAAACTCATTCATGAAAACTCTTCTACTCACTGATCCAGCAATAGCAGCTCAATTACTTAAAAATGGAGAAGTGGTAGCGTTACCTACGGAAACCGTTTATGGATTAGCGGGAAATGCGACTGACGGATCTATTGTGAAGAAAATTTTTGAAGCAAAGGAACGCCCTTCTTTTGATCCATTGATTGTTCACATTTCTGATTCCTATTTAAAAGAAACTGATATTTTAGATCTTTTGGTGAAAGAAGAAATCTTAAACACTGTCGTTCTCAACTGGAAAAATAAAACCAAGATTGAAATCTTGATGAAAAAATTTTGGCCCGGCCCACTCACCATTATTTTACCTAAAGGAAATCGTATCCCCTTAGAGGTAACCAGTAATCAAAATACGGTGGGAATTCGTTGCCCCAATCACCCTTTATTTCAGTCTGTTTTACATCAATTATCATTTCCGCTTGCCGCTCCTAGCGCCAATCGTTTTGGTAGAATCTCTCCCACACAAGCCCTGCATGTTAAAAAAGAACTAGATGGAAGAATAGCGGGGATTTTAGATGGAGGATCTTGTTCGGTGGGTGTGGAATCAACGATCATCAAAATCACAGACGAAGGAGCAACGCTACTTCGTCCTGGAAAACTTTCTGCTTCTGAAATTGAATCCGTCCTAGGATTACCTGTAGCAAGCGCACCATCCTTAATGCAAACTCTGGTAGAAAATTCTCTTACCCCCGGAATGCTAGATGAGCATTATGCTCCGAGAAAACCATTATATCTTTTGCCTACATCTTTTGAGCATAAAGAAGCGCTGGAGGTATTAGCGCAATTTCCAAAATCCATTGAGCCACATGCAGCTTTCTTATCGATGAGCGGGTTTCATTCCACTTTTCCAAAAAAAAATAATCAAGAATTCCGCACCCTTTCCATTACCCACTCTTATGAAGAAATGGCTCAAAAACTATTCTCCACTCTACGGGAATTAGATGAGAACGAAAATGTTTCCGTAATTTTTTCCGATATTCCTACTAATATTCAAGAAGGATTAGGTGCATCCATCTTTGATCGCTTAAAGCGTGCTAGCCGAAATAAACCTCTTAAATAAAAAGTAAAGTGAACTAAGTATTCCAACTAAAATGGAAAAACGGCAAAAGAATTAATTTCTTTTGCCGTTTAAAAATTATTAAAACTCTTGATATTCGCCATAACCATTGATGATCACAGTTCTGCTCTCTAATTTTGAATTAAACAGCCCATCAATGAGTGTTTCTACTTGAAACATTGCCTGAGCTACTGGATTTTTAACTGTGCCGATATTAGTCACTCCAATTAGGATCACTCTAAAATGAAAACTGGAATAATTGGCAATGGAAATACTTTTCGGGCTAAAGCTGATATTTCCCAAAAGAGCTCCACGTCCATCAATTTTGCCGCCATAATAATATCTCAATACATAATTCACTTCAGCGGCATTTTTTCCAAATACATTTGAAAATTTCAACGATGTTTGAATTTCATGATGCTTTTGACCACTATAAATTGTTTTGTACCAATCATCTGAATTTTTAGCATTCGTGATCGAAAGTTGTCGTTGATTATCTTTAATACTTAAACCAGAAGTGGCATCATATTTCACTTCATAAATTACTTCTCCAAATTCTTCGGTGCCACTAAAAGTAGTGATCTTCTTTGGATTTACGGCTCCGTACTCCAAAATTTTCTTCTCGTGGGTTGTTTTATTATCTTTAGTAAAAATCAAATTCAACAAAGGTGAAAATTTTATACAACCAGTAACCCCACCACCTTGTGCAAAACTATTGTTTGAAACTAAAAACGCCATCAATACTAATATAATACGATACATACTACTTCTCTCTTTCTTCCACTTTGGTGAGTGGAAATAATTGCAAATTCAAATGACAAACTTCTGAATACTGATCAGATTTTAACATCCCCAACACTTCATTTTGAAATCCCTTAATCTTTTCTTTAAACTCAGGTAATCGATTCGGATTAACGGCAAATGTAACACTTGAAAACATTCGACGATCAAAAAACTCTTTTGAACCATCTTTCAGCGCATCCAATGCCTTTTCACCCATTTGTTTATGAAACTCTCGAATTGCCGTTTCCGATTTTTTGGCTTCTACAGAAATGAGATCATTAGTAACGATTAATCGATTTCCTTTTTGCTTTAATACCCCCAAAGTGAACATACGTTCCATAGCTTGAGTTACTTCAATAGGGGTAATGTCTAATCGTTTTGCACTCCAGCGGGGATCATTTTTAAAATCTTTAACATAAGTTAGATATAAAATTGCAAGATGATACCACTGGCTGATCATTCTGAATTTTTCAATCTCATAATGAACTGGCATGGCTGCAGTATGATCTTTAGCTTTCTTTTCATACTGTGAACGCAGTTGGTTGGTAATTTTTGCACTTTTTTTAGAACCTAAAACAATTTTTGAAATCCAACGATCAGCAATTCTTTGATTCACACTACATGCAGCTGCAATTTGTGCAGCAACTCGAACTGTGGGAAGTCTTTCTTTATTTAAAAGACGCGATAAGAACGGTTGAGAAACCCCTAAATCTCTTGCATAAGCGGTTAGAGAATAACTCGTGTTTTTAGATCTAGCATCGGTATATCGATCTTTTAAAAA